>JBOFCV010000249.1:0-8201 GCA_051646305.1 Turicibacter sp. | reverse complement strand
AATGTAATTTCTCTTTATAATCAAGAATATATCACTATCGAGGGATTAGAAATTACAAATCTAGATGCAAAATATAACACTGATTTTGGATTAAATAAAAGTGATAATAAAGAAAAAATATTACGTGCTGTAAATGTTTCTGCAAGAGATTACGGGGTAGTGCATAATGTTATTCTAAAAGATTTATATATCCACGATATTAATGGAAATCTTAATTCAAAATGGAATGGTGGAATCTTCTTTGATGTAAAGGCAACAAAAGACGGGGATCAAATAAAAGGAATTCCAACGAAATATGATAATGTTTTAATAGAAAATTGCGAATTTGAAAATGTAGATAGATCAGCTATTAAATTAGTTTCTTCAGATTGGAGTAATCAATCCTTAACTAATAATCCTAATATGCCACTTAATTGGTATCCTTCAACTAATGTGGTTGTTAGAAATAATAAAATAAGTAAGGTCGGTGGGGATGGCATTACAGTACGAGATACCGACCATGCACTAATAGAGTACAACGTTGTAGGAGATGCTCGTTATCAAAATACTGGATACAATGCAGGTATTTGGCCTTTCCAAGCAAGTAATACGGTTGTTCAATATAATGAGGTTTATCGTACCCACGGTGTACAAGATGGGCAAGGTCTAGATTGTGATCATTTATCAAGTTATACGGTGATGCAGTATAACTATAGCCATGATAATGAAGGCGGATTTATGTTAGTCATGAATGGGTTCCCTCATACTGCACCTACTATTCGATATAACATAAGTCAAAATGATAAAGATAAGACAATTGAATTTTCAAGAGGAACTCCTGCAGGAACCATGTTCTATAATAATACTATTTATTCTGATAGTCTTTTAAGTGGTAGAGGAGGAATTATTGATCTTCCAAATACGAAAGCAGGAACAGGAAATAGAGATGTCTATTTCTTCAATAATTTATTCTATTATCCAGAAGGACAATCAATGTATGTTATGAAAAGTGATGCACCTAAAAATCTTGATAAATTTCATTTTTATAATAATGCCTACTTTGGTGGAATAGCTGTTCCAGCAGAAGAGGAATATGCTATTGTTGAAAATCCATATCTAAGAGCAGTAGGAACTGGACCAACAGATAATCTAACAGGTATTGCTAATACAGGGAAAAATTTATTTGGACAATTAGATGGGTATTTACCTACAGAAAATTCTTCATTAATAGGTAAGGGAATTAATCTAGTAGAAGCGATTAAATACTTTAGTGGAAATCACCTGACAGATGATGAAATCTTTGTAGGTGATTCATTTAAACATACGTTATCACCAATTGAATTGTTTGAATTAAGCAAAAACATTGATAGTATTCAGTGCGCAGCTACGACTTATCCCCAAATTGATGGCGTAATTTATACAACAGATTTCTTTGGTACCCCTGTACCCACTGACGGGTCTATTACAATTGGAGCAGCGGAGTTTATTAAAAATTCAAGTAAGCACGAAGAGTAGCAAAGGAGTATTATTTTAGATATATAAAACCTACTATAAGAGGCTATTAGATTATCTTAATTCTGTTTAGTTAAAATAAGAGTTTAGATTTTAATAGTTTAAGTGTTCTTTTTGGTAGGTTTTAATAAGAATTAGGCAGAACTGATTCTATAGATTCATTATATGGTTGTACTTAATGGGAGGAAAGGCTATGTTTTTGAAATCAAAGAAGCTCTTTTTTGTTGTTGCATTCTTCATTTTCATTTGTTTGTTAGGATATAAAGCATATGAGAAACAACAGCGTATTCTTGAAATTTTTGAGGCTCCTTATTCGTCTGAAGTAAGAGCTATATTTACACAAGAATTTAAAGAGCAAAATTACCCTGTAACAGAATCTACATTTTGGGATACCGATTTAAACGGTGTTACACCAAAACAAGTTGTTAAGAAAAAGGCAAAGCAATTATATAAAAGATATCAATTACTTCAAAAACAAGTAGCAATTATAATACCGTTAGATAGTTCTGAATCGAAGATAACTCCGTCAGATAGTTGGAGTAATATAAAAAAAAGGATGGAAACATGGTCACAGATAGTGGAATCGAATTTGATTAATTCTGCGACTGAAGCTGAAATAAAAGCATATTATGATTCAAATTCCATCCGATTTAAAAAGCAAGATATCATTGAAGGTAATTTATCATTTTGGCAAAATGGAGCCGAAGTTTTATCAGAAAACCTACTAATTACTGAAGAAAATATAAAGGTATTGACAGAAGAATATGATGAATTAACGGAAATTTTATCAGATATTCAAAGTGGAAGTGGAGCAAGTTGGGAAGATCCGGATGGAATCTATTATTTTGTCTGCCAAAAACGTACAGATGGTGGAATTGAATCATTTGATGATGTAATTGGTGCTGTAGCCGCACAATATGCCCAAGAGAAACTAGAACAATTATTGAATCCCACACAGGGATAAATAAGATTAATGACTTTCAACTGTCTATATATTCAATATTAAACTTAATGTGCCAGTTAAAAAGTCAAGAATAAGAAAGTTAGCGATATATAAATAAAATGAGTCTGATTCATTTCATTCTTTCAGATGAAAAGTATATATACCGTGGGTGGGAATAAAATTTAAAATGTTATTTTGAATTAGTAGTTAAGCATATGGGGAGGAAAAGAATAGTGATCGAATTTATTGAAATGAGTAAATTAGAAAATGAGGAAAATTTAATTAAGATATTACGAGCTTATTTGGTAGAAAAAACTGATAGATGTTCAAAATATACGTCCACTATTTCTTTAGCGTGTTTTGAAAATAAGAAATTTATTGGTGGGATTACAGGTAATATTGAGTTTGAATCGTGTTTTATTGATCTATTAGCAGTCGATGTTGATTATCGTAAAATGAAGCTTGGGGCAGAATTGCTTGAGAAGGCTGAAGTAGCCGCTAAACAAAAGGGGTGTAAAACAATCGTCTTAAATACACAGGATTTTCAAGCGAAAGAATTTTACTTAAAACAAGGATATATAGTATTTGGGGAGATTTCTGATGTTCCATTTGAAGGAACCACTAGATTTTATTTAAAAAAACTGATTTAGATAGTTTTATTATTTAAAGTAGAAAAGCTGATTTTTATTTTAAATAGGGTGTGCGTAAAGTCATAGAAGTTTTTAATAATAAGAACACAGAGAAATAGTTGTAAATAGAAGTGAGGTAGTTCGCGTTATAAGTAGAGTAAAGTGAGGTATTTTATGAACCTTAGAGAAAATGAACTTAGAAAATTCATAACTCCGAGATATTGATTTTTGGTTAATGTATAGGTGAGACATCATCTAATCAGTACGATTAAACTTTATGAAACAGCCAATATATTTCTATAAAAGAAAAGAGTAGAAGATACTTTATCTGATTAGATATCTAGAACTCTATCGAATAATATGATATCATGAAAGCATTAACAACATGATACGGTTGAAGTTAGAGGAGATTGTATGTTTAATCATGAGCAAATTAAAAGTTTTACTGATTTAGAAATGTTAATTTATAACTATATGATGCAAAACTCGCAAGAGATTCGATATATGACAATTAGAGAATTAGCGGATGCTGTTCATGTCTCAACATCGGCTGTGATGCGTTTTTGTAAAAAACTTGATTGTGAAGGGTACGCGGAATTTAAAGTTCAATTCAGAATGTATCTTGAAGAAAATAAAGAAAAACAACAAGTTGATGATGTTTCAGAACTTCTTAATTATTTTAATAGTGTTAATCATAGCGAGTTTGAAAAAAATATTAATCATGTTGCCCAAGTCATAAGTACCGCAAAACAAATCATTTTCATTGGGGTGGGGACGTCAGGTATTCTTGGGAAGTATGGTGCGCGCTATTTTTCAAATATAGGTAAGTTCAGTTATTGTATTGATGATCCATTTTATCCTAATATTGGAAATGTGAGCGAAGATACAGCCGTTATTGTGCTTTCGGTATCGGGTGAAACAGAGCAAACGATTAAATTGGCAAACTACTTCTTACAACAAAAATGTAAACTAATTAGTATTACAAACAGCGCCAGTTCTACCATTGCAAAGATGTCACAGTATAATCTGACCTATTATATGACGAATCAAAAAAACACAAAAGAATATAATATTACAACTCAGGTGCCGGTTGTCTTTATTTTAGAATCAATCGGTAGAAGAATATAAGAAGTGCGGAACACAATTAGTGTGTGACGCATTTTTTTTATTTAGGGCTATTAAATTTTGAGGATTATAAACTCACTGCTCTATGTTATAATAACTCTATTGTACTGGGGGTGTTGTTTTGAACGTCAATTTTACTTTCAGTTTTAAATCGGTTAGCTCCAGCAAGGGACATCAAAGTCAGCTATGCTTTGTTTGGAGCTAAATGGGTTAGATAGCTGAAATACTAATCATATTTAGTCTTTTTAGATATAGCTTCTTTGCGTACCTTGCTTTACGACTTTAAAAATTAAGCGTAAAGGGGTTCAATCATGGAATATGTGAACGCACAGAATGTGTTACCAGAGGACATTTTAAAACTTATACAAGATTATGTAGATGGTCAATATCTTTACATTCCAAGAAAAGATGGAAAACAAAAATCTTGGGGTGAGAACAGTGGCATAAAAAGTAGTTTGTTACTTCGAAATATAGAGATATATCAAAAGTATTTACAAGGAGCAACAGTCTTAGATCTTGCCACGAATTACTTTTTATCCGAAAAAACAATTCGCCGAATCATCGGTGAACAAAAACGTAAGTGCTCATAATTGATACAGAAATATATAGTGGATTGCCACACAGGTTGGATACATGTTAAACTGTGAATAAATCCAATTAAGAAAGATGATTATATTGGATATAGTCATCTTTTTTATCGCTTAAAAATTAGCAACAAGGGAGGATGCAAACATGGCGGCTTTCTTAAAAAAGCAAGAGTATAACTATATTAACAGATGTCTCAATGATTTAAATCATGCACTTCGTAACTGTAACGATTATAATGTTCGTGATGCGAGCCGCGATTATATTCAAGATAAAATAATGAATCACCTCAGTCATTTAATAGAAGAAGAAAAAATGTTACTTGATATTAGTGAATTAAAAGATTCAGATCAAATTAAAGCTTTTATGCAGGAACTAGAAAAACACGTTTACGGAATGCGAGCTGTATCAAATGCCGAAATGAATAAAATTTTCAAAAAAGAAAAAAAATTAAAAGTACCTGATGCTCAGGTACAAGCTCAACCACTTGTGTATTTGGGGTGGTTAGATTATGGAACTCAAAAACTATATGTGATTTATCCGGTGAACGGACAATTACTTGGAATGGCAGCTCGAATAACAGAAGTCAAGGTTAAACAAACGAACGTCTGTACCCTATGTAATCATATGAGTCCTAAAAATGAAGTGGCATTTGTTTCTCCTAGATGTAAAGGAAAAGAGGGGTATCGAACAATTGGCTTTCATATTTGTTTAGATAGTGCGGCATGTAATGAAAGAATAACTTCAACACAACGATTGGAAACCATTTTAAAAGATGTGAATAACATTAAATAGTTGATAAAGTTCAAAAAGACTAAGCGTGATGCTTAGTCTTTTTTTAGGTATAAAAAAACAGATGATACTTTCAGATATGGAGAGAAAATATCATCCACAAACTAAGCTAGATAGGTTGTGCTAGCATATAAATCTCAATACATGGCAGTCACGCCATGAGTTAAAATGTCCCTTCATAATCTTGCGGCGGAGTGGAAGTGTCTTTTATCTGACTAAATATCATCATAGACAAAACAAATCATTATTAAATCGAGATTGCGTTTACCTGTCACAAGGTGTATCGCTTCTGAAACATTTATCAAAGGTGTGTTACAAATTCTAATAAAACCCAATACTAATGACAGAAGCGCTATTATTACCTATAATTGTGATGAAGCAACTAGAAAAAATATGGTGGAGGTATGAAATATGGCTATAGATTATGGACATACAGCAAAAGAGTTAATTTCTGCATTAGGTGGAAGCGCTAATATAAATAATGTGACTCACTGTGCAACACGATTACGTTTTATCTTAAACGATCATTCAGTCGTTAATCAAGAAAAGGCAAAGAAAATTAAAGGTGTGATTACAACGATTGAAGCGGGTGGACAATTCCAAGTTGTGATCGGGAACCACGTGAAAGACGCTTACGAAGAAGTTCTTAAGTTAGTTAATCTTAATGAAGAAAATATAAAACCAACAACTGCAAAAGTAGGGATTGTTAGCAAATTAATTGATATTATTTCAAGTATTTTTGTACCCTTCTTATACACATTAGCAGCTTGTGGTATTTTACAAGGGATTTTAGGTGTATTAGTTGCCATGAACTGGATTGATACAACAGGTGGAACGTATCAAATCTTAAACTATATTTCATGGACAGCATTTACATTCTTACCAGTTATGATTGCAATTACAGCAGCTAGAAAATTCAAAATGAATGAATTTGTTGCCGTGATTATCGCATGTGCTTTAATCTCACCAGATTACAATGCCATGGTAAGTAACGGAACACAGTTAAGTTTCTTAGGAATCGACATTCAGATGTTAAGTTATACATCGTCGGTTATTCCGATTATTTTAGCTGTTTGGGTGGCTTCATATGTCGCACGATTCTTTGAAAAAATATTACCAAGTGTGATTCGAAATCTATTTTCACCGATGTTTACAATCGCCATCATGGTACCCTTCACGTTATTAGTATTTGGACCATTCGGAGCAACAATTGGTGGAGCCATTGGGGACACATACAATTTCTTATATAACTTAAGTCCAATCGTTGCGGGCGTAATTGTTGGTGGATTCTGGCAAGTATTAGTTATCTTCGGGGTTCACTGGGGAATTACACCGGTTACTGTTGGAAACTATTCAACACTTGGATTTGACACATTTACAGCTTTACAAGCATCAGCCGTATTTGCACAAGCCGGAGCAGCATTTGGGGTATTCTTTAAAACAAAAGATAAAGAATTAAAAGACGTGTCACTTCCAGCAGCGGTTACTGCCTTATTCGGGATTACTGAACCTGCAACTTACGGAGTAAACTTACGTCTAAAAAGACCGATGATCTTTGGATGTATCGCCGGAGCAGTCGGTGGGGGAATCGCCGGAGCATTTAATGCCGTCTCTTGGAGTTATAATATGCCAGGTATCGCAACAATTCCTGCCTTCTTTAAATCAGGATTTATGACACCATTTATCGGATTCTTAATCTCAATTGTTGTTTCATTCGTTCTTGCTATGGTGTTAACGATGATCTTTGGTTTCAAAGATGAGGCAAGTGATGAGTTAGATGAAGTTGAAAACAAAAGCACCGACGAATTAGTTTTAAATGGTACTGAATCAGTTCTTATTGGAAATATCGCAAACGGACACGTTGTTGCAATCTCTGAAGTGAATGATGAAGTATTCGCATCATGCGCAATGGGAAAAGGTGTTGGAATTAAATGTATCGATGGTAAAGTTTTTGCACCTAGTGATGCTAAAATTGTCACAATCTTCCCAACGAAACATGCGATTGGATTAGAAACAACAGATGGTGTAGAAATTTTAATTCATATCGGAATCAATACAGTCAACTTAGGTGGAGAAGGATTTAATGTTCACATTAAGGATGGTCAAGACGTTAAAGCTGGTGAGTTATTAGTGGAATTTGATAGCGAACAAATCAAAGCTTCGGGATATGACGATACGATTATGGTAGTTGTTACGAATACACCAAAATTCAACGCTATCAATGTGACGGCTCAAGGTGAAACAAATACAAATGAAAACATCTTAGAAATCATCAAATAAGGAGGCAGCACATATGAATCGATTACCTAAAGATTTTTTATGGGGTGGAGCAGTTGCGGCTCACCAAGTTGAAGGTGGATATGATAAAGGCGGAAAAGGCCCAAGTATTGTTGATGTTTTAACAGGTGGAGCTCATGGTGTTGACCGAATGATGACTGAAACGATCGAAGAAGGAAAATATTATCCGAATCATGAAGCCGTAGATTTCTTTGGAAACTACAAAGAAGATATCGCATTATTTGCAGAGCTAGGTTTCAAATGTTTTAGAACTTCAATCGCTTGGACGCGAATTTTCCCAAAAGGTGATGAGTTAGAACCAAACGAAGCAGGATTACAGTTCTACGACGATTTATTCG
>JBOFCV010000083.1:0-2013 GCA_051646305.1 Turicibacter sp. | reverse complement strand
ATTGTAAATTGACTACAACAATCATGACTATTGAACCCATGGTATATTATTTTCAAATTATTTTCATGTAGTATTTCTTCTCCTTTATATGTCATATAACAATCGTCAACATTAAATTGCCAACTATTAAAGTGCATAAACTCAACATCTTTTTTGTTAAATGTGTCTATTAATTTTTGAAGTACTTCCATTTTTCACCTCACTTGGTATAATCTAACTTAGATTTTTTCATCACTACACCAATTTAAAAACTCTATCACGACTAAATACATAAGTTTTTTCATTGACACTATCAACAACCCAAACATGACCATTTTCATCTATGTTTACAACCGTTCCCTCTTTAGTTCGTTCATCTGAACTTACATATAAAACGTTGTCGCCGTATCCAATATCATAATCGCACATTATTCATCATCTCCTTTTTAAAACGCTACTCTAATAGCTTTATCATCGAATAAATAACTAAAATCAGGCTTTCTACTATCACCAAACATTTCAATCCCCTCTTTTGTAGCTTCATTTACATAGTCTGGTGTAAAGTCAAACAATTTAAGCCATTCTAGGGCTAATTGTAATGGCTCATCTTTTCTACAAGTGAATAGAGTAATATTAGCCCCTAGCTGTTGACAATCCTTTAGAAAGTCTAACAATGGTTTATTTAAGCCACCACAATCGGGATATGGTGCAGAACTCAATGTTGCATCAAAGTCAACTGCAATCGTCATTTTCCATGAATGTGTTTCATTCCATTCATCCATAAATTCTTGTGGGTTAGGGTACTTTAAGATAGTACCACATTCACTACAAAATTTTTGAAGTGGAAACCACTTTTTATTGTAATCACAACAACTATTCATATTATTCTCCTCCTAATACAATATAATCTAAATTGTCAATATCAAATCCATATAACCTATACTTAGCACCTCTAAGCTTTTCTAAATCATCAACACAACAAGTAGCGATTGATGAAGTATCATTTCTAGTAATATTTAACTTTTCAAAACAAGCATTAATTCTTTCATCCATTGTAAATTCACCAATTGTTTCAACTAAACAACTTACTTTACCTTTTCCTCTAATTTCCAATACAATTTGTGTATACATTTATTCATCATCTCCTTCTTCTTCATTATACATCTCAAATTCTATAATGTCAAGCATTTCTTCTATAGGTGTGTATCCTACAACTTGATAATACTCAATCATAAAGTCTGTCATATCATCTAAAGTGCCACACAATGCTTCTAATTCGTCTTGTGTTAAGTCATGGATAACCTCTTGATAAATTGTACCATTAGTATCTAAAGCTTTATCTAAGGCAAAATTGAAGCATTTTAGAATGTCTTGTTTGTCATAGTTTAAAGAGTGTAAGTCCTCGATAGTTGTCATAATTTCTAAATAATAATTTTCTTTTGTTGGCTGATTGGTGTGCATATAAAGTTTGAATGGTTCTATCATGTTAAATCCTCCTTAAATTCAAGTTTATTTATAATATTCAACAACTTTTCAAATTCTGGATTTCTCCATGCTGTCATGGCATAAGTGTGTGGTTTATTGTAGTGATAATGGTTTAGTTCGATGTGTCTCTTACAAGCTTCTTTAGTTAAAAAACATCCAGTTTCTTGAGAAATAACTTCTTCATCGCGATAGTATACCCATTCAGTTTCTAAGTTTAAAATATCCCACATATACTCTTCCAGTTCATCAATGGTTAAAATGTGTAATATGTTTTCATGTTTACATAAATCACTTTCCACTAAAGATTCCTTTGCATCCTCTAATTCGTCTGAAGAAAAATAGAAATCAATATCCCCACATTTAAGCATTTTGTCAGTATAATCGTAATCACTATTTATTCCATACACACGTTTTGTTTCCATTACTCCCCAAAATCTAGGCAAAGCTTGATAGTCAGTTTCTTGTGTTTTTAATCTATTCTGTAATCCCTTTAAAAACTCAATATCTTTTTCATCTAAGTTAAACATGTTAAACCTCCCTTATTTGTTT
>JBOFCV010000238.1:0-3281 GCA_051646305.1 Turicibacter sp. | reverse complement strand
AATGCTCTTAATGGGGTTTTTATTGCCTCAGTTAATAAGGCTTCTTTTTGGTTAACTTTCAATGACCCATAATAGTTTCTTGCTAGTTGTCCGAGCAATTCAAGAGATTTAAAAGATAAATTGAATTCAGTTATAAAGTCTAAATTTTCACTATCATGTTTACTCTCGTCTTCATAGCTTTCGTCATCACTATCATTAACACATGTGTCATCATAGTGATCCTTTTGATCCTCATTGTTCCTTCTGTACTCAATTACATCTTTACCTGATTTTACTTTGAATGATGGAACTTGATCTATCATTTCGTCAATGCATCTAGCTCCAGCAGCCAAGTCGGCAGGATTATAACTCTTAAATATTCTAGAGGCACGTTTACATATTCTATCTAGAATCGTTTCGTCTCTTGAATGGTGAGTTAAGAACATTAAGATATTCATATTCTTTTTGTGATGAAGATTCTTAATCATTTCATCGATTATTGTTTTGGTATCTTCTTTATTTATTGTTTCGGCAAAATGCTTAGCTATGAAGAAGTAATATATATATGGGTATTTGAATTTTACGTACCCATCACTTATATCAATGATTCTGGCCTTTTCTAATAAGGCCATCCGAGAATTGAAATCAATTTTTAGATCGTATTCTGCACAGAAATTGTTATTAAATGTCCACAAAGAGTCGATATGCTCTTGCTTTCTTGAGTTCTTATATAAAAAGATAGATAATTCTTTTATGTAGTTAAATATTTCATCAAGACTTTCCTTTTTAACAGAGGCCGACCCTAAACTAGTAGTTATTAGATATTGATAGTAATAGCCGTATGAACTAGTGTTTATATCCATATGGTTATCACTGTCCATGGACTGTAGAACAGTAAGTAAAAATAATGGTGTTGATGGAATGTAATTTTTTCCTAATACACGACCTATTGTTCTGTGGTGTTGATCTATTCTTGCTATTTCTTTATTTTTATCATTTGTAATTGATGGTTCTTTCAATCCATTCCATCTCAATATGAGTTCATATCTTAATCTATGTCCGAATCGAAGAATTTCATAACGAGAGTATGTATTATCTGATACCCTTGTGCCCAGAAAATCAGCGTGACCTAAATCAAATGAGTCAGACACTGAAATAATGACATTTTGAAATATTGACTCAATGTAGGTTATAAAGTTTTCTTTTGATTTGTCATCACCAGGTAACTGATCGAAGTCATCGATAAAAATAAATCTATTCTTGTGGTTCTGAATTAATGAATGTACATCGAAGTTAGAGTATTGCTCCTGAACAATTTTATTTAACCGTCTGGCGTCAAATTTTTTAAGTTTATTGGTTTCGCTTGCGTTTATGTAAATTGGTCGTTCGTTTCTTTTTATTAAATCTAGATATAGCTTCTTTAATAAAGTAGTTTTACCAATATACTCTTCACCAATTAGCATTATTTTATTACCTAAGTTATTTTCAAGTAACCTAGATGAGGATATACGCTCTGATACTCTGCTATCTGGTGATAAATCTCTGAGGTTTGGATATATAAATATATCATCCAAAGTTAGTTCATCTTTTTCCGGATGTGTAAAACCAGTGCCATGTTCAAATAGCGATTTATGAAAATCAGGGTTAAGGAGACCAAGTTGGTCATCATGATTTTTTTTATAATAGAATAATTCAGCGGTAGATGGGTAGTCTAACTTAGAACCATTAAATATGAATTTTTCAAGTGTGATGTCTTCTTCACTAATTTGAAATGTAAAGAAGCCATTGTGAGTTACAGTATGATCATCTAAAGGCATAGACTCTAAAACAAATAGAGTATTATTCTGGTTCACTATTTGAAATGAGTCGTGTAAGTGCTCATGACCTGTTATAACGATATCAAAGTTTTTCCTAAGATAATTTCGAATTTCTTTTTGATTGTTAGGCTCTAACCAAGATAATGGGTGATGGAAAAATGCGATCTTAACCAAGGCATTGCTTCCAGGTCTATTCATCTGGTTTAAAGGAAATCTAAGCTCTCCACCTCTTTCCTTTAGCGATGAACACCATGCAGTATTCATACTTGTTATAGATATAAAATTCTCAGCATCACCTATGTGAAATTCTTTTGATAGAAATGTACTGTTTGGAACAATATAATTTAAACTAGAGTTTCTTTCTTCAAATGCGAGATATTCATTCTGACCAGATGATACAATGTTTAAAATGCTATCATCTATTGATGAAAGCTCAGTTTTTAATAACTGCTCTCTAATATTACCTGAGTAGTTGCTAAAATTATGGTCGTGATTTCCTGGCGAAAATATATAAGTGAAATCTGAAGAGTATTTTTTTAATATCTGCTCAAGATAATCATATTCCTTTGTGTTTCCGCTATAACCTAAATCACCAGGAAAAAGAATTACACATTTTTTATTTCCTGTCGCTAACGTGTGAGCTTTAATAGATTCCAGAGCATTGGTGAGCTTTCGCTCTATTCTATCTTTGTTATTTTCTTTTAGATGAATGTCGCTAATGCATGCAAATAATATGTCTAGCATATAAACCCTTTACAGTGATAAGAATAATTGTTAAAAATTTATACGAATAAATTAAAACACCTATATAGCGAACCTTGTATGTACGCTACCGCCCGTGGATTACGGCATGCCGAAATGCTCAATTAACCAGCAGTGGGGCTGCCCATTATTGATTAATAAACACCGTATGGGGATGTTCAGCTAACGAGCTTACCGAGGAAGAAATCTGGGACACCCACCTTTCTGATCAAGGCGTAATTCTTCTAAAGCCCACGCTACCGCACGTGGATTACAGCTTCCAAAATGCTCAATTAACCAGCAGGGTAGACACCAATTACTGATTAATAGGCACCGTATGGGGATGTTAAGCTAAGCAAGGTTTTCGAAGCGAGTCTTTAAGTGATTCAATTATCAGAAATTAATCGTTTTTTGAGCTTGATCAGCAAATGGCACCAAAGGCTGCATTTTTGGCCATGTTGATGACTGGCAAGCGGGGAAGGGGAGTGAATTGGGGCGGCCCGCTGGTCGCCCCTGGTGATTGCCATATCCGGCGCGCGAAGGGTTAGCCGTTATAGCCGTAGCAGCGCTTGAGTTCCTCGAAGTCGTAGTAATGGCTGCCGCTCTGGTAGGGCTGACAGCCCGTTTTAAAGGCGATCTCCTTTTCGTTGTAGAGCATCTTGACCAGCACCTGCCGCTGCCCGTTCTGGTAGATATCCCACTGAATATTGGCGGTATAGGGGGAAACCCAGCCACCGCGCCACT
>JBOFCV010000116.1:0-6613 GCA_051646305.1 Turicibacter sp. | reverse complement strand
TTATCCTTGTTTTTTTAATTTTTGTTTACGTGTAAACACTAATAAACCAGCTGAAATAATTGCTCCTAAGATTGCAGCTCCAACCCAAATACCTGCACTTGTTAACATTCCAGGTCCTTTTAACATAAAGATTGAGAAGATTCCTGCTCCAGGTACATCTAATCCTAGTCCAAATGATGCAACAATTGCACCTGTTACTGCCGATCCCGTAATCAATGATGCAATAACACGGACAGGATCTTCTAACATAAATGGAATAGCACCTTCAGTAATACCTGCTAATCCTAAGATCCAAGTTGACTTACCAATTTCACGCTCATTTTCAGTAAATATAGATTTAGCTAGCATCGTTGCAATTGTAATAGCGAATGCAGATACCATTTTTACTGAAGCAAAGACCGCGTAAGGAATTAAGTTTCCACTTGTCATGGCTGCTATACAGAATGTATAGGCTGCTTTATTAATAGGTCCACCTAAGTCGAATGAAACCATGATCCCAATGACAGCACCTAATAAAGCTGCATTCGTTCCTGTTAAGCTATCTAACCATCCAATTAAGAAATCATTTAATGCAACAACTGGAGTTCCTAAAACAAATAACATTAATGTACCCACAATAAATGTTCCAACAACAGGGTAAATCCAGAAGCTTACAAATCCAGCAAATGTTCCTTTAGCCGGAACATATTTTTTTAATAATTTAGCTGTATATCCTGCAATGAATCCTCCAAGCATTCCGCCTAAGAATCCACCACCAATCATATTGGCTGCAACCCCAGCTGCAAAACCAGGAGCTAAAGCTGGCTTATCTCCAATTGAGAAAGCCATGTAAGCTGAAAGAACAGGAACCATAATTGTTCCTAGTAAATTTCCAGATAACTTACGATACATCCATAACCATGAGCCTTCTGTATTATAAACATCTTGCATACCAAATGCTTGTGAGAATAATACGGCGAATGCTAATAACATTCCTCCCGCTACAATTAATGGCACAATATGTGAAACACCCGTTAAGATAGCATCTTTAGCTTCAGTTTTGAATGATACCTTTTCTTCAGTTACATAAGCATTTTCGGAGGGAACATAAGATCCTTTTGGTTGTTTTTCAGCCTTATCTAATGCTTGTTGAATGATTCCTTTTGCATCACGTAAAGGAGCTGCAACTGGTGTTTTAATTTGTGGTAAATGCGTGTAACGTTCTTGTCCTTTTACCGCAACCCCTACTGCAAAGATTGCAGCATCTGCATTTTGTAATTGCGAAGCTGTGTGACGGTCTTCAATTCCGTTTGCTCCTTGCTTTTCAACAAGTACTTCAACGCCCATTTCCTTACCTGCTTTTACTAACGCTTCAGCCGCCATATATGTATGAGCAATCCCTGCCGGACATGCTGTAATTGCTACAATAGACTTTTTATATTCAACTGTTTCTTCAACTGCTTCTTCGTTTTTCTCTTCGTCTAATCGATTGAAAAGTTCATCAGCTGATGTTGCTGTTTTTAATGCTTTTAAATAATCTGGATTAGATAAACGAGTCATTAATTCAGATAATAATTTTAAATGTGTTGATCCCGCTTCATTTTCTGGAATTGCTAATAAGAAAACAAAGTCAACTTGATTTGTTGGATCAATACTTTCCCAATCTGTTAATGGTTTTTTTAATGTTGCAACTGCAAAAGACGCTTTTTTTACCGTTTTTGATTTACCATGAGGAATTGCAAGACCTTGTTCCATTCCTGTTGGTGATAAAGCCTCACGATCCATAATCGCTTGATAAAATGCTTCCTCTGATTCAATATTCCCCGCCATATACAATTCTTTAATTAATGCCTTGATAACATCGTCCTTACAATTCGCTTCTAAGTTAATAGCAATAAAATTTTTATTTGTCAATTCTTTAAGTTGCATCTTGCCTCAACTCCTCTTCCATGTTTTTGTGTAAAAGTATGTTTTGACTGCCTCAAACAAAAAGTTTCATATTCCCTTTTTATTCAAAACTACCCCAGTGTCATTTCTATCATCTATCTATTCTATATTATTTTGTTTGAGAATTTTTTAACTATAACGTTTACATAATTTATTATAACAACTAAATTGTATGAGGTTTCATAATTAAAATTTATTAACATATAATTTTGATAACGTTTAACTTTTGTGTATTTATACACAAAAGTAGTTGTTACATTTTCTTTCCACTTTATCATTAACTCAAAAACTAACTACTTAAGTTAGAGAAAAATATTTTACAGGTGCTAGCTAAGTCCCAAAAAGTAACTCATTTAACTTTAATATCTCAAAATATAATCATCAGATATAAATCGATCTATTTCCTAATGAAGATAAAATCATGAATATTGACTCCTACTAGTATTCATCATTAATCAGTATCATAATCAATCCTATAAACATTTTGTTCCATTATCTATAATTAATCATGAATAAAAATAAAACCTAAGCAGGTCTGTTTAACTAAAAAAAAACGAAAAGGAGGCCTTATATTTAACGTCATGTTATTCTTTTAATTTTTCAAGACACTTTAATATAGGAATTATTTAACACTTATTTCTTATCTCCCCTTGACTTGGAGTTCACTTCAAGTGTTACGCTAAGGGGGTAGATTAAATGTTGGAGGGGGATTTACATATGAGTAAAAAGGTATTGGTTTTATCTTCTAGTCCTAGAAAGTGGGGAAACTCTGATATGTTGTGCGATCAATTTATACAGGGGGCAACGGAGAGTAAACATGTGGTAGAAAAAATATTTTTACGCGATAAAACGATTGGTTATTGTGTCGCTTGCGACTATTGTAAACATCATCATGGGCACTGTGTTCACAAAGATGATAGGAAAGATTTTTTGAAAAAATTAATAAGCGCAGATGTGATTGTTATGGCTACACCTGTCTACTTCTACACGATGGATGCGCAGATGAAAACATTGATTGATCGAACGGTCGCTAGGTACACTGAAATCAATCATAAAGAATTCTATTTTATTGTATCGGCGGCTGATACTAACAAACACGCAATGGATAGAACGATTGAAGGATTTAGAGGATTTACGTATTGCCTCACTGGAAGTAAAGAAAAAGGAATCGTGTATGGCATCAGTGCTTGGAAGAAAGGGGATATCCTGAAAAGTAAAGCAATGGATGAAGCTTATTTCATGGGGAAATCTGTATGATTACATTTAAACTTAAGCATCAAGTGCCTAAAAATACGACGCGAATCGATCAAAGTCATTATTTGTTCTCAAATATGGATTTATTCAAACTATTTATCCCCCTGATCATCGAGCAATTTCTTGGATATCTTGTTGGACTTGTGGATTCAATTATGGTTTCACATGTTGGAGAGGCGGCTGTATCGGGGGTATCCCTTGTGGATTTTTTAATGCAGTTGCTCATCAGTTTATTTGCCGCTTTGGCAACTGGTGGTGCGGTTGTGGCTGGACAGTTTTTGGGAAATAAGGATGGCGAACAAGCTAAAAAAACCACCAATCAGCTCATCTGGTTCGCAGGGTTAACCTCGGTTGGAATGATGGTTTTTATCTATTTAATTAAGCCTATTATTCTTAATGTTTTATTCGGCCAAATTACAGCAGAAGTTTATGAAAATGCGAATACGTATTTTATGATTGTTGTCTCATCGATTCCATTTCTTGCCCTTTATAATGTTGGTGCTGCAATTTTTAGAACGACGGGAAACTCGAAATTGCCGATGCAAATTATGTTTGCTATGAATATTTTGAATGTTATCGGTAATGCTATCTTTATTTATGGTTTGGAGATGGGTGTGGCAGGGATTGCGATTCCAACACTTGTCTCTCGAATGTTAGCAGCCGTTTTGATGGTGGCGCTTCTGTTAAATCAAAAATATGAACTTCATCTTAAAAAGTGTTTGACTCACACCTTTGATTGGGCTATGATCAAGCGAATTTTGCATATTGGTGTGCCTTATGGTCTTGAAAATGGGCTTTTCTATTTTGGTAGGATTGTTGTTTTGAGTCTTGTTTCAACATTTGGGACCGTGGCTATTGCTTCAAATTCGGTGGCTGGAACGATTTCAACATTTACGACGATGACGGGAATGGCCATCAATCTTGGGATGACTGCTATTATTTCACGTTGTGTTGGATCCGGCGATTATGAGCAGGTAAAATATTATCATAAAAAAATAATGCTCATCGTTTATGCTACTCATTTTGTGACGAACACCGCTATTATCATGCTGCTTCAATTCATTTTAAACGTGTATAACTTATCTGTTGAGACCTCCGCACTAACCTATCAAATTGTTCTTTGGAATGCCATTATGTCGGTAATCATCTGGCCTCTAGCTTATACTCAACCGGTTACGTTCCGTGCAACGGGCGATGCAAAATATCCGATGATGATTGCAACAACTACGATGTTTCTTTGCCGCATCGTGATGGCATATGTCCTCGGTAGTTATTTAGGATTCGGATTATTTGGTACATTTATTGCGATGTTTCTGGATTGGATTGTAAAAGCAATTATCTTTACAGTGCATTATCTTCGTGGAAAATGGATGAAATACAAGTTGCTATAACTTTGTTTTAAAATCAATTTTAGGTATTAAAGTCTTACATTATCTTATGGGGTCTATACAATTTTTGAGGGTTTATAAAAATGACTTCGACTTATAGCTAGGAGTGCACTATACTATAAAATAAGGGGGGATGATGCGATGACTATTACAGAGGTTAGTAAAAAATTTGAGTTGACGCCGGATACTTTACGTTATTATGAGCGTATTGGTTTAATTCCGAGAGTGAATCGAAAATCAAATGGGGTCCGTGATTATAGCGAGCAAGATTGCCGCTGGATTGAATTTATAAAATGCATGAGAGGTGCGGGACTTCAAATTGAAGTACTTATTGAATTTGTTAGCTTATTTCAACAAGGTGATCAAACGGCCCCAGCGCGAAAAGCCATTTTAATCGATCAGCGTGATCAACTTGTTTTAAGAATCAATGACCAACAGAAAACACTTGATAAACTGAATCAAAAGATAGAGCGATATGAAGAATTAGTGACTCGTGCTGAAAACAAATTGAATGGGATGTCATCTTAATTTTTTATAATTTATTAAAACACCCCCCTGTTGACTTTATAGTCAACAGGGGGGTGTTTTACACTTTTGTCATAATATTAAGTTAATCTAGTGCCTCAATCAAAATATCTTGTGCTATCCCATCCACAAGCGTTTCAAAAACATAGACAGGTTGATAAAAACCTTTTGTATCTAATAGATAGCCGAGTCTTATATTTTCAACGCTAATCGTTTCAATATTTTCACCTAGATATCTTTCATTGATTTTTCCTGATAGAAGACGTTCGTACCCCTTTTTCTCAGAGATAATAGGAAATTCTTTATACGGATCATATGCAATTAAATCATTATTAAAGTCATCCACAATCCCGTCTTCAGTTAATGTGAATCTTAAAGTTCCATCGATATATTGATCATCATCTTTCAAGAAATCAGCTACAATTTTATAGTTTCCATTTCCCTCATCAAAAAATTCTACACCTTTTGGCAAGTCAATGTTGTAAGGCTTCAAAATAGATTCGACTTCATTTAATGTGTATCCAGCAATTCCATTACGGTCCGACTGGGTGTAATCTAAAAACCAAGTGGTTAATCCTAAATAATCAACCCATACGGAATAATTTCCGTCTAGTGAACGATAAACAACCGTCTCATCATAACGATCAATTGTTGTTTCATCCACCACTGTTCCAAACTGATTAAATAATTGATTTGCAACCGACAGCGTATCCGATTCTGTTCCAACCAACGCTTTATAAACAAAAGCCTTTTGCGAGTCTTGTGATAACGTAAGCATTGAAGAAATCTCTACGTTTGATACATCCGATTGATACGTTGGCGCAATATATAAATTTCCTAATTCTTGTTTGTTATACATGGTAAATATACTCACGAAAAAAATCAGCGTGATAACGAATGGAATCTGTAGAACAATCAGGTGTTTTAATGGCCAATGGTCTCTGTCCTTTACAACATATATGAAAAACATAACGAATCCGTATCCAATCATGCATCCGACCGTATTATTAATAGTGTCTCCCACTTCAAAAATTCCTCTACCACTTACTAACTGAAGACATTCAATCACCAGCGTTAACAAAAAGCCCGCTAAATATGTTTTCCAACCTGTTTTAAATGATTTAAAAAGAATCGGTAAAAGAAATCCCAACGGAATAAACATCATAATATTTAAAATGATATTGCGCCACTCCATTACAGAAAAATTATTCCAGGCCTCTTTATACGAACGAAACGGATAAAAACTGACAACCCCAGTATAAAAATTTCCGCGTGTTCCAAGTGTTGCCCCAAAAACAACAAATAAATAACAACATAAAATAGACACGCCCATGATTTTCTTTTTTGATAGTTGCTTTTGACCCTTAAATATTTTCTTATATCCAACCACATATCCTATTAAAAAAATAAATAACAATATCATGACAAAAATAATCCCCAAAACGAAATACTCACGTCCCATACGTATGATATCCGATAATCTCATCTTCTTCTCTGTCCATTCGCTAACAATTAAAATA
>JBOFCV010000216.1:0-10320 GCA_051646305.1 Turicibacter sp. | reverse complement strand
GAGGAATTCCTAAAGCAACCATGATTGAAGAAAATAGGACTACTCGGTGTCTGACAATAATTATCGTTACCCGGGTAACGAAAAAAGAGAACTCAAATGAGTTCTCTTTTTTCGGGTATGAGTTAATTATTTTTTTGTTGTTTAATTATTGTTGGCGAGCGATTTCGTCGTTAGCTTCTTTGTCAATTTAAATCACATTTTTGTTGAATCACGCCAAACTACTTCTGTTGATAGAATCATTCTTTTCCCCATTATTTTCTTTTCAATACCATCAATTAAAATTTTTGCTGCGGTGGCTCCAAGATCAAAAGATGGTCGTTTAATAGTAGTTAACGTTGGTGTTACATATTCTGCAATACGGATATCATCAAATCCTGTCACTGCTACTTCTTGCGGAATAGAGATTCCATGTTCTTTAAGTGCATTGATAACTCCTAGTGCCATCTCGTCATTTGCACAGCAAATAACTTCTGGTAACTCATTTGCTTTAATTAATTTTTTTGCTACTGTATAGCCATTTTCTTCAGTAAAATTTCCATACTCTTCCCGATATTGTAGTATTGGGTTATTTTGTAAATGCAACGTACTAATGAAGCCCAGACGCCGCATATCGCTATCGTATGTTCCTTGAGGACCATTTAAAAAATAAAAATTTTGATATCCTTTTTCTAACAGTCCTTGAATCAATTCTTGACATACTTGTTGATTGTCAATAACTATACTAGAAATCGCTTCATGTTTAATATCGCGATCCATTGTCACAATTGGAAATTTTTCGCTTGCATATTGTGTGATTATTTCATCACTTACATTCGAAGCCAAGACAATAGCTCCATCTGCAATTCGTTGGCTAAATAATCGTGAGATTTCTGTACTTCCCTTGGTATACTCTGTTACTAAAATTTCATATCCATATCGTTTTGCTTCTTGACTAATTCCATGAATAATTTCATTGAAAACTGGTCCTCTAAATTCTTCTAAAAAAACACCAATGAAGTTTGTTTTTTGTGTTTTTAAACTTTGTGCAATTCCGCTAGGCTTATAGCCTAATTCAGCTACTGCTTTTAACACTCGTTCCTTTGTGTTATCTGTTACCTTTTTTTTACCACTTAAAACATATGAAACTGTTGAGATTGAAACATTAGCTTCTTTTGCAACATCTTTAATAGTCACCATACTAGACCTCCTTTTCTTAAAACCTCTGGCATTTTTTTCATTCATTACCAAAATATTATATATTATTTCGCATAAAATAAAAACACTCCTACATTAGTTGATGGAGTGTTTTGTTTGTTATTTCATTCCAGACATATTATATCCATCAATAATATGTTTTTGCAAGAACATAAAGATAATTAAAATAGGGATAACCATTAATGCCGCTCCTGCCATTTGAATTCCATACTCCGAAGTATTTTGTCCTTTGAGTAACGATAAACCGACTGATAGGGTATATAATTTTTCTTCATTTGCCATAATTAACGGCCATAGGAAGCTATTCCATGCACCAATGAATGTTAAAATTCCTTGAACAGCAAAAATTGGTTTTGCCATTGGAATAATAATTTTAAAGAAAATTTTCAATTCACTTGCACCTTCTAAACGCGCCGCCTCAATAACTTCCGTAGGAATAGTACTCATAAATTGTCGGAACAAGAAAATTGAAAATCCGGCTACTAACCCCGGTAATGCAATACCTAGAATAGTATTTGTTAATCCTACTCCATTTAACATCAAGTAAACTGGAATCATAGTAACTTGTGATGGGATCATCATTGTTGCTAAAACAACCAAGAAAAACTTTTCTTTTCCGGGAAAGTTAAATTTTGCGAATGAGTAACCAGCCATAGCATTTAGGAACATGCCCCCAAATGCAAACGCTACTAAAATTAAGGTATTTTTCAAATAAACCATAAAATTCATTTTACTAAATAAGTCGATGTAATTTTGGAAAGTGGGTGTTTCTGGAAATAGTGTTGGTGGAATTGCCATAATTTCTCCATTTTGTTTAAAAGATGTTAGAATCATCCAAACAAAAGGGAGACTAATTAAAATTCCAATTACGATTACTACACACCCGACAATAATACTCGTTGGTGAAAGGCGCTTTTTGGCTTTTATCACTTTATTTTTCATATTTATTACCTCCTAGTATTCTTCTTCTTTCTTCCGTAATTTCATTTGAATCAAAGTAACTACAATAATGATAGCAAATAACGCTACCGATCCTGCTGCTGCAAAACCAAATTCACTTCGTTGAAAACCATTTTGATAAATATACAGCGCCATAGAATTGGTTGAATTCAGTGGTCCACCCTGTGTCATTACAAATGGTTCTTCAAAAAATTGAATCCAACCAATTAATGTTGTTACTGTAACAAAGAAAATTGAGAATTTTAATGACGGTAATGTGATTTTGAAAAACGTTTGAAACTTATTTGCCCCATCTATTGATGCTGCTTCATATAATGAGTTTGGAATCCCTTTAAGTGCAGCCAAAAAGATAATCATATTAATTCCTAATGATTTCCATACAGCTAATAAAATTAATGATAGTTTTGCAATCACTGGATCTTGTAACCACATAACGGGTTCTGCTCCTAAAAATTCTAAGATATAGTTAAATAAACCATATTGTGTATTATATAAAAAGCCCCAAACTACTGAAATTGCAATAATATTTGTAATTGCTGGTGTGTAGTAGACAGCTCGAGACACTTTATATAATGCACTTGTACCATAGTTTAGTAACATTGCTACACCTAATGAACAGATGATAACAAGTGGTACCCCTATTACAACATAGAATCCTGTATTAAAAACTGCTTGTAAAAACTCTCCATCTTTAAACAAATCAATATAATTAGTAATTCCGACAAACTCAATATTTGCCCAATTTGAAATACCTGATAAATCCATATCAGTAAAGCTAATAAAAGCAGCAATAAAAATAGGAATAATTGAAAAAATCAATAATAAAGTAAGTGCTGGCAACAGTAATCCGTATGCGAATCTGTGCTTTTTGAATGTTTGATAAATACCTGTCATTATATAAGCTCCCCTCTTGCTATTGGTAAATAGAGAAGGAGAGCTCCCCCCTTCTCTAACATAATCATCGATATTAATTAATCAATCATACTCGCAGCTAAATCATTTAACTGTTTTAGTTGCTCGTCTACATTTTGCTTACCAATAACTACATTATTCATCATTTTATTTGTTTCTTGAGCAATGGCTTCCCATTCTTTTAAGAACGGTGATGATTTTGCATTATTCAATTGCTCTCCGAAGACACTAAGGTATGGATCTTCTTTTAATACCGCTTGTTGGTCCCAAGCAGACTTTAATGATGGCAGTGTATTTGTCATTTCCAACCAATCCATTTGTGTTTCTTCTTCCATTAAGAAGTCAACAAAATCAATTGCCCCATCAATATTATCACTGTGTTGGAATACAGACATATTCGAACCACCCATATATGAAGTATTTCCTGCAGGTCCAGCCGGAAGCACTGCTACTGCCCAATCCCCTTCAATTTCAGGTGCCTGATCTGCTACGGCATTTAACATCCAAGGCCCACTGATAAACATTGGTTTGATTCCTTCTTTAAATGCTTGAACAATGTCCATATCATCTTGTTCAGGAGATAATCCTTCTACAAAATAACTTTGTAAATATTCAACTGCACCTTTAAATTCTGGAGTATCAAATTGTGGTACTCCATCAGCAATAATTTCTGAGCCATTTTGCCACGCAAATACTGTTGTAAAGAACTGGTCTTTTGGGTTTAAATCCAATCCATACTTTCCGCCTTCACGATTTGCTAATTTTGTAGATGCATCTTTTAATTCATCCCAAGTTTTTGGAGCTTCATTATACCCAACTTCTGCTAACAAGTCTGTACGATAGTAAAGTACACGTGTTTCAATATACCAAGGAACTCCATAGTAACTTCCATCGTATTCAACTGATTCAAGTGATCCCTCGAAAAAGTTATCTTGACTAATATTCGGGTGATCTGCTACATAATCTGTTAAATCAAGTAACGCTCCTGCATCTGCAAATTCTGGCATCCATGACGTTCCCATTTGAATTAAATCTGGTCCACTTTTTGAAGCAACTGCCGTTACAAGTTTATCATGCGCATTATCCCAAGGAATTGCTTGGACTTCAACTGTCATTCCAGGGTTTGCTTCTTCATATTTTGCTGCTAATTCTGGTAACGCTTTTCCTTCATCACCCATTGCCCAAACAGTAATCGTATTATCATCACTAGCTCCTGATCCACTTCCACCACATCCTGTTAATAGTAGTGAAAATGCAACTGTCGATACAACCAATCCCTTTTTAATATTTAATTTCATAAATTTCCCTCCACAATTTTAAATTAATTCTATCTTACAACTATTTTTAGTCGCTGCATTTGGCCCAACATAAATACCAAAATCACCAGTATCAACGACTGTTTCTAATTTACGATTCAAATATTCTAAGTCTGAAGCAGTTATGATAAACTCAATTGTTTTCTCTTCACCAGCTTTCAATGTCACTTGAATAAAATTTTTCAACTCTTTTACAGGACGAGCAACACTTGCAACACAATCATGAATATAGAGTTGCACTGTTTCTGTTCCCTCTACTTTTCCAGTGTTTTTGATATCAACACTAACTGTAACTTGTTCATCTCTTGTGAATTTTTCTTTATTCACTTTTACCTGTCCATACTCAAAACTTGTGTATGTTAATCCGTATCCAAATGGATATAACGGTGTGTTTGGACAATCTAAATAATGTGTCACATATCGTTCATGTTCTTCTGTATCAGGTTTTGGTCGTCCAGTATTTAAATGATTATAGTATATTGGAACTTGTCCAGTTGCATAAGGAAAACTCATTGTTAATCGTGCTTGTGGACTAGCTGCTCCTGTAAGTAAGTTTGCTAATGCTGTACCTGCTTCTGTTCCAGGATACCATGCCTCAAATAATCCATTTACATAGTTACGTAATTCTGTTAATACCAGTGGTCTTCCGTTGAAAACGATACTAATAATTGGTTTTTTTAGAGTTGCTAATGCTTTTACTAACTCCATCTGTTTTCCTGGAAGTTCTAAATTTGTTCGTGAACCAGCTTCTCCACTCATGAGTGAATCTTCTCCTAATGCTACAATAATTACATCAGATTTAGTAGCTGCATCTAGTGCTGCATGAAAGTCACTCTCACTACCATCAACACTACATCCTTTTTCACAAATCAAGTTAGAACAAACTTTACTTAATCCTTCTTTCAAAGTAATCGCTTGCTCTGTCTCACCTTGCCAAGACCATGGTCCTAGAACATCCTTGTTATCAGCAAACGGACCAATCAAAGCAATGGTTTTATTGTCCATTTTTAAAGGTAGAATTCCATCATTTTCCAATAGAACAATCGATTTTGTTGCAACTTCAGCTGCTTGGATTCGGTGTTGAGTATGTGTTGCTAATTGAGATTCAGCTTCAATATTCACATTTTTATACGGATTATCAAATAATCCAAGATCTGCTTTTAGTTTTAAAATACGATATACTGCTTCTTCTAAAAGTTTTTCATCAACAGCATTTTCATTAATTAATTCATCTAAGTGATTCTCATAACAAGATGTCATCATCTCAACATCTACTCCAGCTTTAATGGCATATTCCGCAGCTTCCTTTTCATTTCGAGCAACACCATGTGGTAACATTTCCTTCACAGCGTTCCAATCAGAAATAGTTACACCTTCGAAATTCCACTCATCTCTTAACACTTCACGCATCAACCACTCATTCCCACTTGCTGGCATTCCGTCAACAACATTAAATGCAGTCATCAATGTCTGGCACCCGGCATCAATTGCTGCTTTATATGCTGGAAAGTAAAATTGACGCATAATTCGTTCAGACATATCGACAGTATTATAGTCGCGACCACCTTCAGGCGCTCCATATGCAGCAAAATGCTTCACACATGCGGCAATACTCGTATTTGCCTTCAAATCAGTATCTTGATATCCTTGAACAAAACTTTTTGCAAACAAAGAATTTAAGTATGGATCTTCTCCCGTTGACTCCATTACTCGGCCCCATCGAGCATCACGAACCAAATCAACCATTGGTGAGAACGTTAAATGTAAGCCACCTAATGATGCTTCAATTGCAGAAGTACGAGCAACTTGCTGTGCTACCCCTGGATTCCAACTTGACCCTAATGCAAGTGGAACTGGAAATATTGTTTTGTAACCATGAATAACATCACCCATAAATAATAATGGGATTTTCAATCGATTATTTTCTAGATGATGTTTTTGGATTGCAATCATTTGCTGTGCATTCATTGTTCCAAGCACAGAACCACAATTTGCAATTGCTTCTGCATCAATACCTAGATCAGCCATAGGACCAGTAATTTCTCCTGCCCCTTTTACTGCTGAAAACAAATCTGGGGATAGTTGTAGCAATTGACTAATCTTTTCTTTTCTTGTCATTTGAGACATGAGACTTTCAATTTTCTCTGTATTCACTTTAGATCCTCCCTTTTCAGAAAAACGTTTCTCTAAACGCAAATTAATCTTAGCATAGCTTAAAAGCGTTTTCAAGACTTTTTTATGAAAAAAAATTATCATTGACAACCATAAATTTAAATTTTATCATTAAATCATATATTCAAAACAAAAAAAGGAGAACAATTATTATGTTTTTAACTGGAGAACAACAAAAAATCACTATTTCGCGCGGTAAAACACGCTTTTCTTTTTTAGAAAACGGAGAAACGTTTCGCTTGATGCACAATCAAACTCTTATCAATCAAGTATCTGGAACAATTCTTGACGGCTCATTAAGTAACATCTACGTTCGTATTTTTATTGATGGTAAGCCATCTACGTTCCCCCTTATTCACCCTGATACTATTACTAATTTAATTCATACTGATAATTCTTTAGTATGGAATGGTAGTGCACCTTATTTTAATTACAAATTAGTACTATCCCTTGCTACTGATCAAACTTGGTTCTGGTCCTTACAACTCCAAAGCGATAAATCTTACGAATGTGATGTTATTTATACACAAGATTTGAGTTTGGCAGATCTTGGAGCTACTTTAACTAATGAACTATATATGAGTCAATACATTGATCATAAGATTTTCGAAACATCTAATGGGTATGTCACATGTTCACGGCAAAACCAAGGAAAGAATCATGCTTATTTACAACAAGGTGCCTTAAATATCCCTATTATCGCCTATTGTACCGATGCGTTGCAATTTTACGGATTAGATTATAAGCATACTCAAGAACCTATTGCCTTCATTCAAGGACTACCAAGTGAAAATTATCAGTTTGAGCAAACATTGATTGGCCTACAGACGGAAAAATTCCTATTAAACTCTTCTAAAGAAATAATTTTCTATAATCATTTCCAAGCGGATCATGCTAATTCTGTTGATACTATTGAATTTCAATCAGATATTACCAATGCTTTTAACTCCTTATCAATTAGCGGTGATTCTAAAAAACTTTCACCTGTAAAAATTTCAAAATTAATTGCTGAAAGATTCGTTTCAGAACCATTCAAAAGTGATGAAATCAATAAATTTTTCCCTCAAAAAAAACTTTGCGAGTATAATGATGATAACGAATTACTATCATTCTTTAAACCTACTCACGAACATGTGATTTTACAGGAAAAAGAAAATATTGTTGAACGTCCTCATGGACACATTATTACCTCTGGAATTGATGAAACTAAATTAAAAACAGAATTAATTACTTCAACATCATATATGTATGGTATCTTTAATGCTCAAATCACATGTGGAAATACTTCATTCAACAAATTAATTTCAACACCACGAAGCTTATTAAATGTATTCAGTAATTCTGGTCAAAGGATTTATATTAAATTAAATGGAAAATTCCAACTATTAACAATGCCTGCTGCTTATGAACTAGGCTTTAATTACGCAAAGTGGTTTTATAAAATTAATAGTGATTATCTAATTATTACAACATTTACAAGTTGTGATACGCCTACACTTACACTAGATATCAAATCTTTAAACGGTATTAACTATGAATATCTCATCACTAACCAATTAGTACTCGGTTCTAATGAATTTGAAAATGGAGTTACATGCTCTCAACAAGGAAATACACTCACACTATCACCTGAATCAAATACAATGATGTCTGATATATATTCAGATTTAAAATATACGTTAACATTACACGGTACTGATTTTATTGTTGGCTCTGATGCTTGCTTTTATGAAGATAATAAAACAAGATGTGAGACACTGTTAACTTTTACTACTTCTGCGGCAAGTGAAATTTCATTGACAATCACTGGCCATTTCATTCCAGAATTAGTAGCTAGCGAAAATGCTTCATTCATTTCTGAAAGTACTAAATTTACCAAACTTTATAAGCGTCTAACTTGTCAATTTAATTTACAATCAGCTAATTCACGTACAGATATTGATAAATTAAACACTATTTTCCAGTGGTATACACATAATGCATTAGTACACTATGCAGTTCCTCATGGATTAGAGCAACCTGGTGGTGCTGCTTGGGGAACACGTGATGTTTGCCAAGGACCAATGGAATTTTTCTTAATGACCCAACACTATACTTTGGCAAAAGCTATTTTATGTGAAATTTTTAGCCATCAATTTTTAGAAACTGGTGAATGGCCTCAATGGTTTATGTTTGATCGCTACAATATGCAACAAGATGATTGTCATGGCGATGTTGTATTCTGGCCACTAAAAGCACTTGGTGATTATGTTCGCATTACTGGTGATGAGAGTATTTTTACAGAAGTATTACCTTATCGTCATTTCCCAAGTGGAAAAATTGCTGAATCAGCATCAATGTTAGAACACATAAAAAAAGCATTAGCTAGCATTGAATCTCGTTTTTTATATGGTACAGCACTTATTTCATATGCTGGCGGTGACTGGGATGATACCCTTCAACCTGCTAGTAAGGAGCTAAAGGAGCAACTCGTTAGCTCTTGGACTGAAGCTCTTGCATTTCAATCATTAAAACAGTTAGGTGAAGTCACTAAAACTATTGATTTCTCTTTTTCATTACACCTCAAACAACTTTCAACAAAGATTCATAATGCATTCCAAGAATCATTAATTAAGGATGATGTTATTGCTGGCTTCGCTTTCTTCGCCAATGAAAACACACTTGAATATATGCTACATCCTGACGATAATAAAACTGGTATTCATTATCGTCTACTACCAATGACACGTAGTATTATCAGTGAACTCGTAGATCAAAAACAAGCTGATCACAATGTTGAATTAATTTCTGAACATTTAACTTTCCCTGATGGTGTTCGCTTAATGGATGCACCTGCTACATATACTGGTGGAAATAGTGTATTCTTCCAACGAGCAGAGCAAGCTGCTAATGTTGGTCGCGAAATTGGTTTAAATTATATTCATGCACATATTCGTTTTATTGAAGCAATGGCAAAATATGGTGACATTAACAAGGCGTGGCAAGCATTAGAAACTATCAACCCAATTTTGATTAACAAGTCCGTTACAAATGCACTCACACGTCAAAGCAATGCGTACTTCAGCAGTTCAGACGGTAACTTTATGGATCGATATGACTTCCAAGAAAATTTTCAAAATTTAAAAAATCAAACTACTACTGTCAAAGGGGGTTGGCGAATTTATTCAAGTGGACCTGGGATTTACTTAAATCAGTTGGTATCAAACATCCTTGGATTCCGTCGAACATCAGAATCAGTTATTATTGATCCAATGCTTCCTCATGATTTAGAAACTTTAAATTTTTCTTTTGCTTATGAAGGACAACCTTTAAATATTATTTTTAACTTCACTTGTGATTATTCTACAAATGAAATAAAATCTATTTCATTAAATGGTTTGACTCTTCCATTCCAGATTGGCTCTAACCCTTATCGCAACGGTGGGGCAGTAATTGATAAATTAATTTTTGAAGAGGCTTTATCTTCACAGCCAGTTGCTGAATTAATTGTATCTTTATAGTTGTAACAATAAAATGGTACCTAGAAAGTGAACACTCAAAAAGTGGATTCACTTTCTAGGTATTTTTATATACTTAAAATTCAGAAATTAAAGCAAATGATGGTTTGGTGTTATCGGTGTGTATCTTGAGGAATTCCTAAAGCAACCATGATTGAAGAAAATAGGACTACTCGGTGTCTGACAATAATTATCGTTACCCGGGTAACGAAAAAAGAGAACTCAAATGAGTTCTCTTTTTTCGGGTATGAGTTAATTATTTTTTTGTT
>JBOFCV010000202.1:0-13064 GCA_051646305.1 Turicibacter sp. | reverse complement strand
TGGTAAGCTTATTTGTCGTTGTGAGCAAATATCTGAAGGTGAAGTCATCGATGTGATTTCACGCCCGGCTGGAGCAACAACAGTTAAAGGGGTTAAAAAACGTTGTCGTCCGGGAATGGGAAAATGCCAAGGCGGATTTTGTGAACCGCTTATCCTTGATATTTTAGCAAAGGAATTAAATTGCAACAAACTAGACGTGAATTACGATCAATTAGGAACACCAATATTAGTTGATGAGAAATAAGGGGTGAGAACAACTTAGTGCAATAGTGTATTAGGATGAGCCAATCAACTAAGAAAGTTCAAATCTAAATGTTTGCCGCCGTACAGTATCTTTTGGATAAAAAGAAGTTCAAGTGTAACAAAACTAAATCTATAAGAATTAGATGGTTTGAGTGGGGTCATTTAGGTAAGGAAATTCAAAATATCACAGATGCCCTATATAAACATAAGGATGAGCCAACTAGCTAAGAAAATTCAAATCTAAACGTTCGAAGCCGTAAAATATCTTTTGATTCAAACATAAAGTTCAAGTGAAATAAAAAAACTTAAAGAATCTACAAGGGGGTAGAATGGTGACTTATGAAGTAGTTGTCGTGGGGGGCGGTTCAGCGGGAATTGCAGCCGCTATTGGAGCAAGCGTCTCTGGATGTGGTCGCGTTCTAATCATTGAACGTGATGTAGAACTAGGTGGAATTTTACAACAATGTATCCACAATGGATTCGGGTTGCATCAATTTAAAGAAGAATTAACCGGGCCGCAATATGCACAGCGGTATATAGATAGGCTAAAAGAGTATCAAATCGATGTGATGTTAAATACAACGGTAATAAATATCACGCCAGATAAAAAAGTGACGTTTATTAATGAGTTGGGTGAACAAGATGTGATGGCAGAGGCGATCATTTTAGCCATGGGGTGTCGGGAGCGAAATCGAGGAGCGATTCATATTCCAGGTACACGTCCAGTTGGTGTGATGACAGCGGGGACAGCACAGCGCTATTTAAATATCGATGGTTATATGGTGGGGAAAAAAGTCTTTATCTTAGGTTCAGGTGATATCGGATTGATTATGGCGCGTCGGATGACACTCGAAGGGGCGACCGTTTTAGGAGTTGCCGAGTTGATGCCATATTCTAATGGATTAACGCGTAACATTGTTCAGTGTTTGAACGATTATGATATCCCCCTATATTTATCGCATACGATTAGCAATATTAAAGGTCAGCATCGCGTGGAGCAAATTACGATTTCACAAGTCGACGAACAATTTAAGATGATTCCGGGTACCGAGAAACAGTTTGACGTTGACACCGTCCTATTATCGGTCGGATTAATTCCGGATAATGGATTGAGCAAAAAGGCGGGCGTTGCGTTTGACGGGGCGACTAAAGGCGCATTAGTGTTGGATAATTTAGAAACGAATGTTCCAGGCATATTTGCGTGTGGCAATGTGTTGCATGTGCATGATTTGGTTGATTTTGTATCGGCGGAAGCAGAACGTGCCGGGCGTTATGCGGCCGAGTATGTGAGGCGCGGAACGGTGTGTGAAAATAGTTTTGAAACGGTAGCGGGAAATGGTGTGGGCTATGTGTTGCCGCAACGAATTCGAAAGTCTTGTGATGAGGACGTTGAGTTATTTTTTAGGGTCCGTCAAAAATTTAGCGATGTGGTTGTTTTGATTAAAAGCGGTGAAAAGATTTTGCATGTGGTTAAGAAAAGACAGTTGCTGCCTGCTGAGATGGAGAAAATTAAATTACCTAAGCAACTTCTAACGTCGATTACTGGTTCTTTAACGTTGGAAATTTCATGCAAGGAGGCGAATTAAATGGCGGATCAACATTTAACGTGTATCGTATGTCCCATTGGGTGCTCATTAACTGTGGATGCAGATTTTAATGTGAGTGGAAATAAGTGTAAGCGTGGAATTGTGTTTGCGAAAAAGGAACTGACGCACCCCACCCGAATGGTTACCACAACGGTTAAAATTAAGGATGCAATTCATCAAAGGTTACCGGTTGTCACGACATCAGATGTCCCTAAAGCGTTAGTAAAAGAAGTGGTGACTGAAGTTCAAAAAATTGAAGTTGTTGCTCCTGTTGCAGAAGGGCAAGTTATTTTAGCTAATGTCTTAGAGACAGGTGTTGATTTCATCGCAGCTAGAACAATGGCTGTCGTATCAAAGTAGATAGACCTAAATGATTTATTATTTTAAATTGTTAGTCGGGTTAGTTTATAAATGAATCACAGGTTCATAGCATATTAAGCGAAAGGTTGTGTTCACATGATTTCCACATTAGTTCGAAAAACCGAATCAAGCTCCAAGCAAAGACTGTAAGAGTCGTTAACATGCCTTTTGTTTGGAGCGTTTATCAAAATGAAATGAGCTAACGATTTTGTGCAGTCTTTGCGTTTTATTTACTTCGATATAAAAGTGGATAGGAGCAAAGCAAATGAAGTATGAAAAAGCACAAAATATATTACCGCAAGACATCGTTGAGTTAATTCAAGATTATATGGATGGTGGCTATTTATATATTCCAAGAAAAATAGAAAATAAAAAATCATGGGGAGAGGCAAGTGGATCGCGACGCGAGATAAAACAAAGAAACGTTGAAATTTTTGAAAACTATCAACAAGGTTTCACCGTTCAAACACTTGCTAATCGTTATTATTTATCTGAAAGTAGTATTAAAAGGATTATTAAACAAGCTCATATGAGTTCATAAAAGAAGGTGCCAAAAATCTAGTGATTTTGGCACCTTCTTTTGAAGTGGTTATAAAATGAGACAGAACTATTCTTGACCTTGTTAGGTGTAAGTATGGGATCTATAATGAAAAGGAGAGCGTTAGACTTAATATTAGGGGTGACTGATAAGTGAAGAAAATAACAGTATGTTTGGATATGAGAGGATGTCCTAATCGATGTAAACATTGTTGGTTAGGCCATTTTCCAAACGGTCATTTAGGGACCAATGACTTAGTGCATGTTGCGAATCAGTTTAAATCATATACCAAGGAGCTAGTCGTCTATAGTTGGCTTCGTGAACCGGATTATGATGATAACTATAAAGAACTGTGGCAATTAGAAAACCAACTGAGTGTTGGGGATCAACCAAAACGTTTTGAACTTTTAAGTTTTTATCGTCTTGTACGAGATCCTGAGTATATTAAGTGGGCAAGTTATCTAGGAATTAAGCAATGTCAATTAACCTTTTTTGGAATGGAGGAACTGACGGATGAATATGTGGGCCGCAAAGGGGCTTTTCAAGAACTATTAAAAGCAACCGAAATTTTAATTGACCATGATATTGCGCCGCGTTGGCAAGTATTTGTGAATAAACAAAATATTCATGAGGTTAAAGAACTTATTACGTTAAGTGAATCATTAAATTTAAAAGAGCGCTGTGAGGCAATGGGTGAGACGTTTGTCCTCTTTATTCATTCAGGTAGCTGTGAGGGAGAAAACGAAAAATTGTACGATATTCGAATAACGGATGAGGATTTAAAGCTCATTCCAGATGATATCCATTATAATGTCGGAGAACCTGAATGTGTTCTTTATGAACGACTACTAGCTGATCATCGTACCAAAAATTTAGTGAGTGATGAACCTGTTTTTTATATAACTAAAGACTTTAATGTTTATCCGAATGATTCTAATATTGCACCTTGGTGGTGTTTAGGTCATTTAGAAACTGATGGGATTGAGGTCATATTAAATAACTATCAAACCAATGCCTCACTCGCACAACAGACGCGTTTAAATGTACCCGTCAGTGAATTAGTGAGGCTGTGTGGAAATAAAACAAGCCGCCGTCTATTTGATGAAGAGGATTACATTTCTTATTTGTTAAATCAGTATTGTAAGACGTTAATTTAGTAAATAAAATGAGTCTTAAGCTATAAGTATTTTATGCCTGTGTGGTATGAGATAAGTATCAGTTTCAAGATGCATAAGTATTGTTATCCTTCAATCTAATTTAGAGAAAACATTTTGATGGATAGGTAGAATGAATAATATCAATTATTTTGAATATCCTTTAAATTAGAGCTTTTCTTGAATTTAGTAAATTTATGGAGTTCTAGTTCGTCTTTTATGCTATAATAGATTAAATTTATTTTAAGGAGTGAGTGACATGATTGAAACGTTAAAAAATCGCCGTCAACAATTAGCGGCTAATTTAAAAGATGATTCAATGCTTATCATATTTTCAGGGGATGCACCAGTTATGTCTGGTGATCAATATTATACGTATACACCGCAACGCAACTTTTTCTATTTAACAAATATACAACGTCCGAAAATGGTGCTTGTGATTAAAAAATTAAATGGGAAAATTGAAGAACACTTATTTATTGAAATGGTCTCTGAATTAGAAGAAAAATGGTCAGGTATTCGTTTAAGAAAAGAAGACGCACAAGCGATATCGGGAATTGATAGTATCTTCCCAGAACATGATTTTAAATCAATGGTTGGTCGTTGGTTATTAAATGAACGTATTGAGAATGCATATTTTGATTTAGAGCGTGGGTCTTACATGCATTTAGATACAATCCAAATCGAATTCGCAAAAGAATTACAAGGGAAATACCCATTCTTAAATGTTTTAAATGTGTATCATGACATTACAGCCTTACGTTTAATTAAGTCAGCAGATGAAATTGAACAAATGAAAATAGCAATTGATAAAACGCGTATTGGAATTGAAGCGTTAATGAAACAGTCAAAACCAGGGATGAAAGAATATCAATTAGAAGCGCACTATGATTTCGCGATTAAAACTGAAGGTGTTAAAAAAACTTCATTCCATACAATTGCCGCAAGTGGTGCTAACGCAACAATTCTTCATTACGGAGAAAATAACTGTGAAATGCAAGATGGGGATTTAATTTTATTTGACTTAGGATGTGAATGGAATAATTATTGTTCAGATATTTCACGTACCTTCCCTGTTAATGGAAAATTCTCAGAGCGTCAAAAAGCAGTTTATCAAGTTGTATTAGATACGCAAATGGCAATTGTTGAGATGTTAAAACCGGGTCTTGATATGGCTGAGGTAAATGCCAAAGCTCGCAAAATGTTAGCCGATGGGTGTAAAACGCTTGGATTAATTGAAAATGATGAAGATCTAGTGAAATACTACTATCATGGAATTGGTCACTACTTAGGGCTTGATACGCATGATGTAGGTGGACGTGGCGGTGTTTTAAAACCAGGGATGGTTATTACGGTTGAACCAGGGTTATATATCGCAGAAGAATCAATTGGAATCCGTATTGAAGATGATGTATTAATCACAGAAGACGGACATATTAACTTATCAAAAGATATCATTAAATCAGTTGAAGAAATCGAAGCCTTCATGGCGAAGTAATATTATAAATTTAAAGATCGAGGCTAAATCACAGTGGTGATTTAGCCTCGATCTTTTTGTATGAGATTTATTAGTAATAGCGATTAGCATATTTTTCTTTTGCTAGTTTAGTGTAAGTTAAGATGAAATCTGATTTGGCTTGCGTGTAACCATCACGATTGTTTTTATAAGTCTCTAATAAACTTAACTTAAGATTAGCATAGGTAGTAGCAACCTCTTGATGCTCCATCAGGTAGTCTCTAAAATAGAGTTCATCATAGTTGCCGGCATAACGGACATGTAAGTGATAGACTTTTTCTGCAAAGCCGTCTTTTGTATAGCCTTTATTAAAAACTAGTTGCATCGAAGGCTGTTCTTGAGACGACATTAAAATCCACTCATTATGTTGTAGGGTGGTGATCAATTCATCGATGAGAGCGTCTGGTGTTAATTCTAATAAAATGTCCACAGTCGGTTTAGCAATCAATCCTTTAATCGCCGTGCTTCCGATATGATTAATCCGTGTGATTTGATTTGAATCAAGAATAGAAAGTAGCTGTTCCTTTTCTGTGTCATACCAGTTTGTATAAGCTTCATTGTGATTGCTTAAAATGATAGGAAATAACACCCATAATTCTTCTAGCGTCATCTCTGATAATTCTTTTCCCATCTGAATTTCCCCCTATAAAAATAGTTTAATAGGTAGATAGTATACATGAGTATCGATATAAAAGATATACGAAAATGGGTAATATTTTCTAATCGTTTTGATTAGAGGAGAATGCTTAATAGGAAAGATTGGTTAACTTATCCATACACTTTATCAGACATCCCACCATTTGTTAATTGAATGTTTAAATTACCATTGCGGCATCTGATTTCATCAATTAATCGTTTTTGATTACCAACTTCTTCTAACTGGAGAACGTAATTTAATTCAAACAAAGCACCGAAATCACGCGTTCTCACAAATGTTAACTGATAAGATTTTGAATACTTACTCAAGATTTCATCAAAGACACCTTCATAATTTAAATCTTCAGGAACTGTGATTTTTAATTGCATCGTTTTCGTTTTAGATTTGGCATAATTCATCACATCTAAAATAAACATGACAGCACATAAAATAACCGTAAAAATAACCCCATAAAGAATATAGCCCATCCCACACGTTAAACCAACTGCTAACGTGAAGAAAATAAACGTAATATCTTTAGGTTCACCCGGCGCACTTCTAAAACGAATAATCGAGAACGCCCCCGCTAAACTAAACGCTCTTGCCACATTATTCCCCACTAATAAAATGATGATCGCAATAATAACAGGTAACATAATCAAAGTGATACTAAAACTTGGACTATACCCTTCTTTTTTACTCGTCTTCATGTAAGTCAAGCTGATAAATAATCCTAAAATAATAGCGGTCATCATCACAATTAATGAATTCACCAATGTAAATGATTGTCCATCAACGGACGAAATAATAGTTTCTAACATGCTTCCACTCTCCTTTGTGTTTGTGTTTGACAGTAATTCATATACTCCTGACCATATTTTGAGAAATGAGTATTGTAAATTTCAAGTTCAGAAAGTATGGTGGTAAACCAAATAGGGATTGCCCCGAGTATTTTAACTTCCATTAAATACTGATTACGCTCGAGTAACTCTTCCCCAAAACTCCCAAGTTTTAAATTTAACTCATCACGGCGCGTTATAATCTGAGAATCAAACGTCAACCTAAAATCTTTGTCTTGTTTTCCGAAGAAGGCGCATCTTGAATAGCTGACAAAAACGGAAGGAATAATCTCGTGCTGCTGTAAATAGTAGTCAATTTCATTGATGACTTGTTCGCTCATATAATCGCGAGTAGCTGGTTTTTCCTGATAGGTCACAAAACGCACGGCTTCCTCAAGTGTTAAAACGACCCTTCTTTTTGTGACAATCCCGTTAATTTTTTTCTTGAGCTCTAAAAAAACCTTGTCATTTTGACTAGTAGGAATGTGATAGCTGCGCAAACGCAACTTTTCTTTGTAGTAAGGTTTTGAAATAGAATGCCTAATCACATCATGCGCCTTTGTATCATAGTAGACATTGTAAATACTATAATTTTTCCCCCCCCGACAGTAAAGATCAGGTTCCATTTCTTCAAGTAGTTTAGGAATGAGTGCATCATATTGTTGTTGTGTGAGTAGAAATTTTTTCTCATAGCGCCTAAATGATTTAATTGCCATACGTCATCCTCCAAATGTGAGTGTGTCTTGAATTTGATAGGCTTATTATAAGAAGACAACCTTAAATCAACCTTAAAGAATTTTAAATTGTTAAGATTTTGTTAAAATAAGGTATTCTAAATAGTATTTAACTAAAGATAGAAGGTTCATGTTTCATCGTTATTTAAAAGAAACCAATGTGAGACAGTTACTAAAGGTAGTACATAAGGAATCGTTAAGAATGATTTTGTGTGGTGATTTTTAGAATTTAATTGGGCTCTATTAGACTTTATTGTCGTCATGGAATGAATCTGATTATATTTAATAAAAGGACGGAGAGGAGCCAACTTTATTAATAACTTCAAACCTGATTTTTTCAATAGCATGAGATTTGCTTTGGTTTCAAAGCATTAGGAAAACAAAAACATTAGCTAACAGGGCTTTTATTTTTGAAGATAAAAGGAAAATTATGATGTCTATCAGTTTAATCGGTGTTACCTTACAGGACGTGAAAGAACTCAATAAAGCATTTAAACTAAAAAAGTTTTCCCAACTTGTAAAAGAAAAGTTGAGTAAGTTTAGAGTTAAACAAACGCTATGATTTAGTTGATCATAGCGTTTTGTTATCTTTATCTTTAAAATAAATAAAAAGAGTGATGAGAGAACGAGAGAATAACATTCGAAATAAATCGTGTCGTTTGATTATCTTTGATTTTAAAACTTGAATTAATCAGGTCTAAAAAATTTAAGATTAATTTAAGTTAAGGATGTTATTTTAATTAGGTGTTGAAAAGATAAAATTCACTTGATAACAGCAAGTGAATTAAATATAAACTTTAGGAGGAAGACGAGATGCATAAAAAATTATTAGGTTTATTAGCCATGGTTACTTTTAGTTTAGGAACCACTGCTTGTTCACAAGTAAAAGAAGAGGTGAGTGAGACCCCTAGTTCAAATGCAGAAATTTCAGAGAACCTTTCGACTGATGTGCCAGCGAGTGCTGTCACATCAACATCGCCTGTTAGTGCAAGTATTGTGTTAGGTGAAAATGTGACAGTGGATGGACCTGGTGCGGTTGTTGATCAAAATAAAGTAACGATCACGCAAGCAGGAACATATGAAATCAGTGGAACGTTAGCAGATGGACAACTGATCGTAAATGCGGGAAGTGAAGATAATGTGGAATTAATTTTAAATGGTGTGAATATGACAAGTTTAGATTCTGCTCCTATTTACGTGATGAGTGCGAAGAATACGTACCTGATCTTAGCTGATGGTAGTAAAAATATAGTGAGTGATGCGACAACATATGTTTATGAATTTGAAACAATGGATGAACCAAATGCCGCTATTTTTAGTAAGGATGATTTAATCATTGAGGGAAATGGAGAACTAACTGTTTTCGCAAATTATAACAATGGGATTCAAAGTAAAGATGATTTAAAAATTAAATCGGGTACAATCAATGTCCAGTCTGTTGGTGATGGATTAAAAGGGAAAGATTCCATTACTATTCAAGGCGGAGCTATTACGATTAATTCAGGTAGCGACGGGATGCAAACAACAAATGATGTGGTTGCGGAAAAAGGAAATATTTTAATTGAAGGCGGAACGCTGGATATTTCATCTAATGGCGATGGAATTGTGGCGCAAACAGGGGCACTTATTACCGATGGGACAATTTCGATTAAAACGACAAGCCTTGATTCACTGACAAGTACAAAGGGAATTAAAGCAGTTGATTCACTTATCATAGATGGTGGAAATATCGTGATTGATTCAGTAGATGATAGTCTTCATTCAAATAATCATTTGGCGGTAAATGGAGGAAGTATCAAGCTAACGTCAGGCGATGATGGTGTTCATTCAGATGCAACCCTTGAAATCAATGGTGGCGATCTTAATATTTTGAACTCTTATGAGGGGATTGAAAGTGTAGCGATTACGATTAATGATGGAACTATCCATCTTGTTGCAAGTGATGATGGATTAAATGCAGGTGGTGGGAATGATGGATCGGCAATGGGACGCCCAGGTCAAAACACATTTGCATCAACCTCAAATTCATCGATTACAATTAATGGGGGTTACGTTTATATTGATGCAGCGGGAGATGGAATTGATTCAAATGGAACAATTTATATGACAGATGGAACCGTATTAGTGAATGGCCCAACAAATGGTGGAAACGGTGCTTTAGACTATGATGTAACATTTGAACAAAGTGGAGGATTATTAGTGGCAGTAGGAAGTGCGGGGATGGTTCAAACACCGAGTACGAGTTCAACGCAGAATATATTGAATCTATCATTAACCTCACAAGAGGCAAACACATTACTTCATATCGTCTCAGAGAATGGTGAAGAAGTTTTAACGTATGCTCCGACTAAATCATTCCAATCAGTTGTTATTAGTTCACCAACGATTAAAACACAAACAAACTATTCAGTATTTACAGGTGGGGCTACTACAGGAGAGGGAACTGATGGCTTATTTACAGGTGGTACGTATAGTAATGGAACAGAAGTTATTAGTTTAACAACTTCAAGTATCATAACAAGCGCTAGCCAAGAAGGTGCAGCTGCTGCAGGTCAAATGGGTGGAAGACCTGGTGGTCAGATGGGGGAAAGACCGGAAGGGACTATAAAAGGTCAAAGACCCTAACATAATAAAAGGAACTGTGCCAATAAAATGGTCAGTTCCTTTTATTATGTTATTTTCTCACTGGAAATACGAATTGGGCAAGTCTCACAAAAACATGTGAGAAGGGGAGAAATAAAATAACGGTAGAGAGGTTAAAAATTAATTGAACATTGGCAATTTGTCTACCAGGATCAGAACTAAACTGTGCTGTTAGGTGAATTAACCAACTAATGAGAGGTAAGAAAATAAGCATCCCGATAACGTTAAATGAAAAGTGGATAAAGGCGGCCTGTTTTCCTCCTCTGCTACCACTTAAGCTTGATAATATGGCTGTTATACACGTTCCGATTTCATGACCAAACAAAATAGGAATGGCGGTATATAAAGAAATAGCTCCCGTTGAGGCAAGTGAGATTAAAATGGCGGTGGATGCTGATGAACTTTGAATAAAAAAAGTAACAGCAATTCCAAGTAACAAACAAAGCATAAGATTACCTTGGATATTTAAAATGATTTGCTGAAATAGGGGAGACTCAACGATTGGGTACATGGATGCTTTAACAATCGACAATCCTAAAAATAACATGCCAAAGCTAAAGAGAAAATGGCCGATATTTTGTTTCGTTTGCGATTGGAAGAATAGAATAAGTAGAGTTCCAAAGAAAATAAAGTAAGGAATCAAGGCAGTTAAGTTCAGAGCGATGAGTTGAGTTGTAATGGTTGTTCCAATATTTGCGCCCATGATAACACCAGTAGCTTGTAATAAACTCATAAGGCCTGCATCGACCATTCCCACAACTAAAACGGTAATGGCACTGCTACTTTGGACAATCGCAGTAAATAAACAACCAACCAATGCCCCTTTGTAAGGTGTTGTAATCATCGTGGCTACCATTTTTTTTAGTTTGTTTTGAGCAAGATCTTTAAGCGATTCACTCATTTGTCGCATCCCATATAGGAAAATGCCTAAACCACAGATTAGACCGAGTATAATTCTTAAGGTGTCCATGATATCCCCCTCTTAAAATAAATATTATCTCTTCAAGTGTACGCGTGAGGTAACTAAAAAATATTTAATTCGTTCGACGAAATTGGACGTTTGGATAAAAAAAACGACTTTCACAAGGAAAGTCGTTTTTGAAATTAACTTATTAAGCTGTAATATTATCTTCTAAGCGAAGAATATATTCAGCGATATTGATTGAATGATCTCCGATACGTTCAAAGTTTGAAATGGCATCTAAGAAGACTGCTCCACTGTGGGCATTACATTTATTTTGGCTTAAACGCTTAATGTGTTTATCGCGTAATAATTCTTCTAGACGGTCAATATTTTCTTCGAATATAACCGTGTCATTTGCTTTTTCACGATTATTATGTTTGTAACTTGCATAAGAAGAATTGATTGATTCTAACGTGTAGTTATACATAGTTGTTAACTCTTCAAGGGCATCTGTTGAAAAGGTTAAATCATTAGCCAACATTTCTTCTGCTAATTCAGCAAGGTTTTTACTGTGATCACCAATTCGTTCGATATCAAGCACGATTTTAATCATTGAAGCAATACGATTTGTATCAAACTCAGTAATATCATGAGAAGAAATTGAAACTAAGAAAGTAGATAAATCACGTTCTAAGCGGTTTATTTCAGCTTCATTTGTATATAACTGTTTTATAACTGTTGTATCACGTTCAGTTAATCCTTTAGTTGCTAACGATAAATTTTCTTTTGCTAAGTCAAACATCGTTAAGCTTTCTTGGAAAGCTTGTTCAAAGGCAATCGCAGGCGTTTCTAAGAAACGTTTATCTAAACGATTAACTTTTTGTGTGTCATCTTCAGCATCTTTTAAGACGAAGTTAGCAAATTTAACGAATAATCCAGAGAATGGTAATAAGATAAGTGCATTTCCTACATTGAAAATCGTATGCGCATTTGCGATTTGTTTATCAACGTCACCACCCATAGTTCCAACGATTTGAACTAAAATACCGATTAATGGTAAGAAAATCAGTGTCCCAATCAAGTTAAATGATAAATGGATAAAAGCAGCTTTTTTAGCGATTTTATTGGCATTTAAACTTGATAATAAAGCAGTCACACATGTTCCGATATTATTACCGAATAAAATTGGAATTGCAATTTCTAAGCTAATTGCTCCAGTTGCAGCAAGCGATAAAAGAATCGCAGTTGATGCTGAAGAACTTTGAACAACAGCTGTCATTAAAGCCCCAACTAAAATTCCTAAGAACATATTACCTTGAAGCATAATAATTAAATCTTGGAAGAAAGTTGTTTCAGCAATTGGCTTCATCGCATCTTTCATCACGATAAGTCCTAGGAATAAGATACCAAATCCAAAAATGATTTTTCCGACTTCTTTACGTTTTTCTTGTTTTGTAAAGAGAATTAAGGCAGCTCCAATAATTAAGAAAATTGGAATGTATTCATCAATTTTGAATGTAATCAACTGTCCTGTAATTGTTGTTCCGATATTTGCCCCCATGATAACTCCTACCGCTTGGTATAAGTTCATAAGTCCCGCATTTACGAATCCAACAACCATAACAGTTGTGGCACTACTACTTTGGATAATAGCAGTTACAAGTGTCCCAATAAGAGCACCTTTAAACGGATTTGAAATTGCTTTATCAAAGAATCCTTTTAATTTAGAACCAGCAGCATTTTCTAGTCCATCTCCCATAAAAGTCATCCCGAATAAGAATAAAGCCAAACCACTGAAAAGACTTAATATAATATTTATGTATTCCATAATTCTACCTCCGAATTTTTTACTGTTCAATAATACTACAAATTGCTACAATTGTTAATAATTTATGAAAAATTAACAGAAA
>JBOFCV010000197.1:0-1657 GCA_051646305.1 Turicibacter sp. | reverse complement strand
AGCTGCAAGCACAGTGAATGCACCAAGACCCTAGCTGCCAGTATCTTGGTTCAAGCCAACAAAGAGCGATAGCACTACTTATACAAACTATCAGCAATTGCCAGAGGGAAATAATTGGTGTGGTTCAAAAAAACGGATATAAAGGTTGACGATCTTAAAGTTAATGATGCACAAAAAGTCATTGCTTCTGGTATGTGGGATACCTTAAAAAGATATGACACTTATATTTCAACCGTAAATTTCAAATGTGGTTTACTAACTTCTTTCAACGCTGCAATTACATTTGGGATTTTATCTAAATTTGATTCAATCATAAAAAACCAACACGAATTAAAAATATTAATAATTCTGTCGTGCATTGCATCTCTATTTCTATGCATTACAAGCCTTTTTTATGTTTTTAAATCTATATGGCCAAATTTATCCAGCAGCAGTACATTATTAGGTGCTGAACCATCTGTTATTTTCTTTGGTTCTGTAAGTAGAAACTTTAATGCGAAATCATACTCAGAAAAAATGGTAAGTATTTCCTACCATGAGTATATAAAAGACTTATCAATTCAGGTTCATGAGATGGCTGTGATTACAAGCATCAAAATGTCATCTATAGAAAAAGCAGGTAAATTTTCAAAATACAATCTCTATCCTATTACGTTGATTATGCTTGGGTGGATCTTCAATGTTTCGGAGGTAATATGTCTAGCGCAATAAAAGATATTTATGGAAAATCATTTTCTCATCGTGGTTTAAACACTGCTTACAATAGATCCGGTAGTATTATTGGCGCAGATTCAATGAACATGGAAGAGTTTGACATTGATTCTAACGATCTATTTGAGTCAATGAAATCAGTTACAAAAAGCGAGGTTTCAGTTGAAAACGACTATGACATCCAGAAACAACTGAGACGCTGCTTTGGTAAATCAGGGTTAAATAAAAATAATATTGGTGGCCATCCAGATTTTGACTATTTGGTCAATGAAAGAAAAACACAAAAAGGCTATGTGACAACTCTATTTATTGATATTAAGAACTCTACAAAGCTAGGTCTTATATATTCCCCTGAGATTGTTTTCTCAATAAAAAATGACATCATCAAATGCGCTATTGAAACTATTTTGGCTTTTGACGGTCATGTACATCGCATCATGGGTGATGCTGTTCTAGCATTTTTTAGAACCGCACAAAGACCAGAAAACTCAGCAATAAATGCTATCAATTGCTCCGTATGTCTTGTGAAATTTATAGAAGAAATAGTATCCCCTCGTCTAACTCAACAAGATATTGACCCAGTTAGTATTCGAATCGGCATTGATTATGGGGCTGACGAAAATGTTCTTTGGGGAATGTATGGATATCAAGGAGCGTCAGAAGTAACAGCGACATCATTCTATGTAGATGTTGCAGCAAAGTTACAGCAGTCAGCATCAAAAAATAGAATTATGATTGGTGATAGCTTAAGATCTTTAATTGACATTCCTGATAACTATTTAGACCTAAAAAAAGATGGTGAAAATATCTGTCGATATGTAAAGCCAAATTATAGAGACGCAACAGGAAAGCAAATCAACTATAAACAATTTGAATTTAAAAATGATGATTATTTTCAGCTATTACCATTAAATGATCATAAGATAAATCTTATCCCATATTATCA
>JBOFCV010000190.1:0-15814 GCA_051646305.1 Turicibacter sp. | reverse complement strand
GCTGATGATCTATTAAATAAAGGTTTAATTAATAGAATAAACCTATGAACACCACCTTCTGTAATCTGATGTTAATCATTTAATTTAAACAATTCCTAAGCTAATATACACGATCCCAGTAAGATAATACTAACATTTTAATTTCTTATTTCCACTACATAAAAGCCCTCACTTTTTATAAACTCTACCATAAATTAAAGTGATTATGTGCTAATCATTTTAATTTATTACAGCATACGGTTCATAAAAAGAGAGAGCAAAGAATCATTAATCAGCTATTTATTAATCATTTTCAGAGAAATTTCACGTTTCCTCCACGTTTTAACTAGTCAGTAAAAAAACCTTTATTATCCTTTACTTGATCCGTCATCATGTCTTTTATCTAATTTTCTTCTAATCCTATAAATTGTTTAAAACGTTCACTTCGTTCACTCCCTAAATAAATGAATCCCATACATAAAAAAGAAACAAATAAGATGGTAATCCATAATTTTAGATCAAAGTAAAAGAGTTGTACGACATTAATCCGACTTTGGCTATATCCCATTAAGGCAATATGAATAGGTGTGGTATTTAAAATTAAAGTGGCAAATAACATTCGTTTTGGCAACGATAAGTGTTCATAATTGACAACTTGTATTAACAAACATCCAAGTACAGCACATATATAAAGTAAATATAAACCCGTGGCAATTGAATTCATGAGACTATTCTCCTTTTTTTCTAATGACTGATTATATGCCAAAAGTTACTTTAATATTCTAAAAAAGGATAAAATTTATTACCCAGGTAATAAATTTTATCCTTTTTTTATTTCAATGTTTGGAATAATTCTCTAAAAGTCGTTTTTAATTCATTCAATTCATCTTCATTCATTTCTCGTTCAAACGCATCGTGAGAATCTGTCGTTCCTAAATGGTGTCCTAAAATTTCACCATTTTTTATGACATATGTATCTGGCACATACATAACAGGTTCTCCGTTTTCAATGGTTAAATGATCACGCAATAAGCTAGTTAATTCATCATACTCATTAATTCCTGTCTCTTCACGTTTAAGTTCTTTTACATTAAGGTAATACACCTCATTTATCTTTAACTCTTTAGCGACTTCATTTACCACTGCAATGGCTTCTTGACACCAAGGACATCCAGGATATGACATGAAGATTATCCCGCTACCGTCCGCTATGATCTCTTTTGCTTCTGTAAAGTCAATCGTCTGAATTAGATGATGACTTGGTAATTTCGTATACTCAGCCAACCCTCTCACATTTATCTCTTTAGGTTGGCTACATCCCATCAATAAACATATCCATACAAATCCCATGATTAGCTTAACAGATCGTCTCACTTTCATCCCTACTTTCCCAATTTATTTCTATTTTAAAATATACCACAAAAAGGGTATTTCTTCCATTTATTTTTTTACTGCTTTCTAGAATATAATTAAATCCTCAATCCGTCTGTCAAACAATTGATAAACTAATGAACGTCAGTATGCGTTCCCTATTAAACACAGTGGTTTAACGGCCCACGCCCCTGACCTAAATCGAGATTAGCTTGAATCGCTTTTGTTAAATACTCTTTTGATAACTTAATGGCCTCTTCTACAAAATAGCCTTTCGCTAAATAACAAGCAATGGCTGATGACAACGTACAACCTGTTCCATGTGTATTCGGATTATCGAGGCGTATGCCTTCAAACCATGTTATCTGACCTTGGTCAAACAGCAAATCATCCGCACAATCTGCTAAGTGCCCACCCTTAATTAAAATTTTACCACTATAAAACTTAGAAATTTCTTGCGCGGCCAAAATCATATCTGCTTTTGTTGTAATCTTGAACTGACATAAACACTCCGCCTCAAAAATATTTGGTGTAATCAAATCCGCAAGTGGCAGTAACGTGTGAATCAACTCATTCATGGCGCAATCAGATAACAATTTACTGCCACTTGTTGAAACCATTACAGGATCAAGGACAATATTTTTCACGTCATACTCTTTTAATTTAGTTGCAATCATCTCAATAATACAAACAGAAGAAACCATTCCGATTTTAACAGCATCCGGGAATATATCTTGCATCACACAATCCATTTGATTCTCAACAAATAAGGCATCAGCTTCCATGACACCGTATACCCCCGTTGTATTTTGTGCTGTTAATGCCGTAATCACACTCATCCCATACACATGATGCGCCATCATCGTTTTTAAGTCGGCTTGAATCCCTGCCCCTCCACTACAATCAGATCCCGCGATGGTCAATACTTTCTTCATGAGACACACTCCTTTTTTTATCTATCTTATGATTTGTTGTGTTAGATATTTTAGCTCTTTCGTTGCAATTTTAACATCTGGTTTAGCAAATATCGCCGATACTATTGCAACACCATCTAGTTTATAACCTTGTAAGTCTTTAATATTATCCTCATTAATACCACCAATACCTACCACTGGAATCGTGACACTTGCAACAATAGATTTCAACGTTTCCAACGATACAGAATCTGCATCACGTTTTGTGTTCGTAGTAAACAAGGCGCCCACTCCAATATAGTCTGCTCCTTGTTGCTGTGCTAAAACAGCTTGTTCTACCGTTTGAGCAGACACCCCAAGAATTTTATGTGGACCTATTTTTTCTCGAACCTTTGATGCCTCCAAATCAGACTGCCCCACATGCACCCCATCTGCATTCATTTCAATGGCGACATCTACCGCATCATTGATTACAAATGGAATCCCATAAGCATCCGTTATTTTTTTGACTTCTTTAGCTAATGCTAAATAGGCCTCAAACGACTCATTTTTTTCACGTAATTGTAAAAAAGTTGCGCCCCCTTCTAATATCAATTCAATTTCTTCTAAAAAGTTTTTACCGTTTAAAAAACTTTGATCGGTTACGACATATAGTTGCAGTGATTTTCTATTTAGCTTCAATCTTTAATCCATCCTTTAATGTTGTTTCGTTGAATCGACTCATCTCATCTATGATATACGTTTTTAAACTGCTATTTCCTGTTTGATTTTGAATCATCTTTTCATATCCTACTTCTCCACAGCGCCCCATTATACTGACGGCGACGGCACATGCTTCACACACATGGTCTTTATTTGCTGCAACAAACGTTCCAATAATACTTGTCAACATGCATCCGGTCCCAGTAATTTTTGACATACTCACATGACCATTTCGGATCACATAGGTGTCGATAGCATTTGCTACAATATCAATGGCCCCTGTTATCACAATCACAGCATTTGTTTTTCTACTTAACGCTTTTGCAAAAATAATTGTTTCATCTAAATTTTCTTCAGTTACACGATCTAATTCGTTTGCATCAACTCCGAGTGTTTTACCGCACCCCATCGTAATGGTTTTAATTTCAGAAATATTCCCTCTAATGACTGCAAATTGGATTTCCTCTAGTAATTTAAATGTTGTTTGCGTACGCAGTGTTGAAGCCCCTACTCCTACTGGATCTAAAATAACAGGATGTCCCAACTCATTTGCCTTTTTACCTGCTAAAATCATCGACTTGATTGTTCGCTCATTTAATGTTCCGATATTTATCACTAAACTGTTACAAATACTTGTGATTTCTTCAACTTCACTTTTATCATCCGCCATAATTGGGGATCCACCACACGCTAGTACCATGTTTGCACAATCATTAACGGTAACGTAATTTGTGATGTGATGAACCAATGGTTTAACACCTGTTACCCCATTTAAAATTTTTTCTGTCATACCTTTCATTTTAACCCCTCCATTTTTAAAATTTAATTGACCTGACAATTTGTCACTTTACGATTTCTATCCAATCCTCTGTTTTTTGAACTGACACTGTGTTTTTTAGAGCTTGACACTCACTTCATCCTGACGTGTACTCACATCGTCTACCTAAATTAAACACATTAAGTATATAACGATTTTTTATGCTTGAATTTAAAATGGAGAACCCTTGTTCAATAAAGCCTCGCAACGCTTAGCTGTCATCTCTTCTCCACTCTGTCATTTAGACATGATCTCTAATTGATAGAAGTAAAGAAAAAAAGGGTGTATCTCATAAATTTGAGACACACCCTCTGATTTTTTAAACGGTTATAGTCCCTACGCTGGCATTATCCAAACAGGTTGATGGGTCGAAATCGCATGTTGTTTCCTCTCAGCCTGCATGACGCAAGCTCCCCTTTTAAATTAATTTAATCTTATCACACTACATAAAACTTGTAAATATTATACAAAGTTTGTATTTTTTTATACGTCCAACTACTTTTTTAGGAGTGAGAAGCTATTCTTTTGCTCTCTTATCTCGTTTGGATCAGTCAAACTTTAAGAAGAGTGACTCACCCTACTTGATCCATTATTTTGTTAATGAATTTTTGTAAGCATTAAATTCTTCCATTGAACAGACTTCAGGTTCAACTGTTTCTTCAAGCATTTGTGAAGCTTCTAAATCAGCTGTATAAATAGCAGCTACTGATTTATATTGTTCCATGGCTTTATGTAGTGCATGTCGATCCTCAACCGGAACATACGGTCCCATATGCCAACGAATCATTAAAATTTCTTCAAGACTCAATCTGATAAATTGTTGAAGACGGATCACACTTTTTTCACCATGGCCGAGTGGTAATTGGTCATCAAAATCATATGTTTTATACCCTTCCCATTTATCTAATTTATTTTTACGGCATCGAATAGCAACTGTGTATAAATTTACTTTGCATAAATCATGGAAATAACCAGCAATAAACACACTATCTTGTGATAAGCCTAAGTTATATCGTTCATTTTTTTCTTGCAATAGGGTCACAACGTTATGTGAATGTTCTGCCAATCCACCACTATAATTCCCATGGTATTTAGACGAAGCAGGTGCTGTAAAATAATCAGATTGTTCTTCTAGATAGGTTATTAATTTGTCCATCCCATCACGATTAATTGTACGTAAATTAGCTAAAATAGTTTCTTTCATGTTTTCCATAAACTCAGATCTCCTATCTTTGGTCATTAACCTCTTTTTTTCATAAAAAAACATCCCGCAATAATCTGGAATGCTTTTAGGGTGTTAGCAAATATGTTGTGCTAAAATCTTGCTTAATTGTGTTACATCTACACCTTTAGCAATTTTTTTCTCAATCGTTCCGTACCCTGAAACAAATACCTTAAAATCAACATCCATATCAAATGTTCCAGCAGCTTCTAAACTATACGCAGAAATTTTTGAATACGGAACCGTTAGGTATTCCATTTTAGAACCGGTCACACCTTGCACATCCGAAATAATCAGGCGCTTATTGGTCATGACAACATAATCGCGAAATGACTTAAAGGCATACAGGATTTGTTCTCCCTCAAAAATCACACGCTTCAAACGATCATCAATTTTATCAACACTTACTTCGACTGAATTCCCTGCTAATTGCGCAAATAAAGACATCCTTACCGCTCCTTTGAATTCAAATATGAATCATTACCTTTATTATATCATCAGTTGATGCATTTCAACCCTATTAAATTAAAAATCCTCACTGGCAATTTTTTTAATTTTTAACAAAATGGCCGTAGTTCATTCATTTAAACATAAGCATAGACACATCCTGAAACGGTGATGATCTCTTGGTAAACTCATGTGATTTAATATCACGTCATGCCACGGTGTGGATTAAAACATAACATCATTTACCTGTTCCTCATGCATCACAATATTAATATTAATAGGTGGTTTGGATGAATCTTTAGTCTCATGATAATAGATCGAGCCTATTTTTTTTCGAGTTCCATTTGGATACTCATAGTATAGCAACCGTTTTTCACCTTCAACAAGCGCAGGAACATAAAAGACAACGCCAAAAATTTCGTTAACTGGAATCAATTCCTCAAACTCACCTAGAAAATGAATACCACTCAACTCCTCATCAGTATAGAGATTCTCAGTAAAAAACGCAGTGCCTGCTTCCTCCTCTAATTTAAAGTTTACCAAATTAACGAGTGCGCCTCTCTCTTTCGTCTTTATGACTTCTATGGGTAAGGCAATATACCAATAACCTCCATAATCTTCAAAAAAAGCCCAATCCCAATCGGCATTTCCATTGAATTTAGATAATTTTAGTTCAAATTGGTTTGATAAAGCATCTAGTACCTTGTCAACATCTGTCCATTCTTTTGATATTTCACGATCCCCTCCCCATCCAATCATTTCTATTGGGCGTAACATAAAAAGTTCATCTCGTGCCTCATCTAAATCTCTTATCACTTCAAATGCTAAAAAAATAGCCATCATCGTCATGATAACCGATCCACACCCAAACTTGCTTTTTTGATTGAAAGAATTCGGTTCTTTCCATGCTTCATTTGCAACAGGTTGATTATCTTGAGTACTTGAGGAATCTGGGTTAGTTAATTTCTTACTTTTATTTTTCGAAAGAGAGGACATGTCTTGGTTCATTAATAAACATTCATAAGCTTCTTTCCATTGCGATAACTTTTGATGATAATAGACATCTGTTTTGGCCACTTTTTTATAACGATCAACATAAGATTCATAAATGACTTTAACTTCTGAAATGGGCGTTTCCTCGTTCACTCCTAAACACGTATAAGCCTCCCAAAGACTCATCATTTTGCCTCTACCCCTTTTCATTTTTCTTTACATAGGCGTTTTACCTAATTATTATAAGTGTATGTTAAGGTTTTGCAAAAAGTGTCTAGTCTTATGATTTTTCATCCTATTTTTCTATCCATTTAGTACAGTTTAGTTTGTGATTTAGATGTTAAACAGGTACCTTATTCATTTTGAAGCAAATGAGGTTGATTCCATTATAAAGTCTCCCCTAATAAAAATGGGCCAATCAACTTGGATCGGCCCATTTTTATTAAGATTTCACTATGCTTTTTATGGTCGGATTGACTACCTCTGTCAAGTCATCACCCTCGTGATGGATAATCTGATCAATTCCCTTTTCATTATATATTATGATAATAAGTCCACCAATGATACAAAAAACAGTGGCGGTAAAGGCTGTCATTCGATAACCAAATCCAGTTCCTGCAGCTCCAAGTGTTGCAATGGCTGTAAATAAAATCATGGAAACACTTTGGCCTAATTTAAAAGCAAACGTTCTTGCTGCATAAAACATCCCTTCGCGATTTTCACCTGTTATGATACTATCTGCTTGTGAAATATCAGCAACCATTGCCTGTGGTAAAATTCCAAAGATAGCCATTGGTAAGGCTGCAATCGCAATTAGAATAAAACCTTGAAGTGTTGAGTTGAATGGTAACATATCTCCGCACACTCCTGTATAAATATAGACGATGGCAAACATAGCAAACGCAAAGATTAACAATGGTTTTTTTCCAACACGTTTTGCCACGGCATTAACAGGGACATAAAATAGTAAAGATAACACCGTCATCCCAACAAATAATATCGTTGTCATACTTTCTTCTAGTTTTAATAATGAGGTAATATAAAAAGGGAGCCCGGTTTGGAACATGGTTAATCCAATCCAGTAAGCAACATCAGACGCAATAAAAATGCGGAATGTTTTATTACTAAATGTTTTAACTAACGAGGCTAACATTTTACTTTCAGAAGGGGCAGATGTGGCATAATCTTTTTCCTTAATGAAAAAGACGGGAACTAACATACAAAGTGTGGCAAAGAAAGCCATCATTGCAAATGTCATACGCATCGCGTTCACACGTCCCATATCTGCCTCAAACATGCCCCAAATCATTGGTGCTAAATAAGCAATCGCCGTCCCCACAATAAAGGTTAAAGAAATAGCTGTTGAAACACTTAGTCGCTCTTCTTGGGTTTTTGCAATTTCTGGAATGAGTGCGTTATATGGCGTACAATAAATCGTCATACATAAATAAAATAATATTAACGTCACAAATAACCAAATACTATTGATTTGACTAACACCCTCAATCGGTGCTAAAAAAACTAAAACCGTTATGATGGCAAATGGGATTGAAATAAACTTCATAAATGGAATGCGACGCCCGTCACGATGCTTACAACGATCGGATAGTGTGGCGATCCAAGGATCTGTGAAGGCATCAAATAATCGACCGACTCCTGATATTAATCCAATCACCGTTAATGCGCCAAAAATAACAACGCCTTGTGGAATAAATAACGATTGGTCTCCTTGTACACTTTGATCCGGTTGATAGAAATAAATTAACCAGTTGACAATAATACCTGATAATGTGGCCCACCCAAGTTGCCCCGTAGCAAATAACCACATATCTTTTTTTGTTAGCTTTTTCAATGAAATTCCCCCTACCTATTTTTAAAATTCCTTTTTATAAACACCTGCCCCTCGCAGTTGATTATCTTTTTACGTAATTTAGAGCCATATCTTTTAATAAACGAAGTTGTTCGATTCCCTCTGTTTGTTTATCAAAAGCTAAAATATGCCCCGACACAATTAACTTTTGAGATAAACTCATAAAGGAATGGGTTAACGTTAAATAATATACTTCTGGATCAATATCTTCTCTAATACTTTGATCACGCTGGCCCTTTTTGATTGATTCAATTAATAAATTATTCATCACTAAAATATGTTTTTCATACTCATTTAATAAGTCATGTGAAATTTGATTTCTGATAATAAACGCATCAAAATCATGGATGAATCTAATAAAACTTTCGTGATTCGTATGCAAGATTAAGTAGAAATTTAATAATTCTTCCACTTGCGAATATCCGGATAAGTCATGGAATTTCAATGTCATAATGTTATTAACGACCTCAAGCATTTCATCGTCCCACACACTAATCGCCACAGCAATCGCTAAATCAGCTTTTGTTTTAAAGTAACGATAAACGGAAGCAACTCCGACTTGCGCCACTTCTGCGACATCCGTCATTTTTGTTTGTTCAATTCCTTTTTCAAAGAAAACAATCCTCGCCGCTTTCACCATTTCATTTTTACGTTTTAATTTTGTTAACTCCAATTCACTTTTTTGCTTAGTTATACTTGTCATGTCGTCTTCACCTCACACTGATAGTCTAACTATCAAGTTGATTATATCTTATCTCCATTCACACCATTTGTCAAGCGCTTACAATCAGACTGTTTATTAACTTGTATTTTGTATATAAAAAGAGATGTCTGGTTTAGACATCCCTAAGTAATCTATTCATTTAAAACATATACTGAAAAGCGGTATTCGCTACACACATCCAAGTAATCAGCAGTGCACAAATAAAAGCTCCGAGATAAATACTACCTGTTTTTTTATAGAAATATGTATTAATCACAGCGGCAAGTGATAAGGTCACTAAGAATGGAATCGCCACAATAATTAATAACGGTTGATCAGGAATAGCTAAGATTCCCTTCGTAAATAACATGAGATAATCATAAGCAACCAGCACCCCTAGTCCCAAAACATTCGATAACACACTTAGAAACGCCACCACTCTAAAAGTGGCACCTTTAATGCGTAGTCCAACATTTAACGTTAAAGAATTGATTAAGAAGAACACTAAGAAAAATGGCAAATATGTGAAGAATGCCTTCCATTGAGGCGCACTCATCCATTTAATCCCCACTACCCAAAATCTAAAATCAACGATAAAAAGATGATGAACAATCGATAAGGATAAATAACAAAGTCCCATCACGGTAATCGCAATTCCAATCGATTTATAAACATTTATTGCTTTTTCTTGATAGCCCCAATCTTTTGTGTTAAGCCCCACTTTTCGATGTTTGAAATACTGAACCACAATCATCATCATTAAAGCGATTAACCCATTTCCAACCGCCCACGTGACCACTTGATTCGTAATAGCTTGTGGGAATAACGCGCTCGTTTTAATAAGTTTGGTTCCAAGCAACATCAATGAGAAGTAAGTTAGAGCAGGTATTGCAGTTCCAACCACAAATAAAATCCAAAAGCTTGGTGATAAGATTTGATTTGCCTCTACCATTTTTTTGTTTTTAGGTTTGTATTTCGTTACTTTTAATAATAAACTTCCAAGAGGGAAAATCAATAAAAACATTCCAAGCATGGAAATAAGGGTTCCGATTTCTTTATAGAACCAAATTTGATTAAAGGGATCTAACTTGTTACCACCGCTCAACGTCTCATTGAAAAATGACACAACATTCGCTGCAGATTCTTTTGAAAAATGATTCCAAGGATGCGTTTCATTTGGTGTATATAAGATTCGTGACGTATTCGTTTGCTTATCACCATACCATTGATTAGCAATGACTTGCTCATCTGTTCCAAAGAAGTCTTTCATTATATCTGTTTGATTGGCATTTGCGGGTTTATCGATCCCCCACATAAGAGGTGAAAACTCGTCGTACAATCCATAAACAAAACCAAAATTAATCGGTAATTCATGTGTTAACCTTTCATGTCGAGCCCAATTCAAACCCGAGCCTGTTACGATGACTGACTTAACTAACGATTCATCTTGTACCGCTCCTAAGATTGCTGAATATCCTCCCATAGAATGTCCTTCGATTCCGATATTATCGACATCAACAAAATCAAGTGTCTGAACATATTTTATTGCGTCTATTGCCCCATTTGACTCACTTGTTGCCGTATCTGAATACCCATGACCGTACATATCCATTGAGAATACGACATACCCACGTCGTGACAATTCGATATTAAAATTCGTTTGCATTTCACGTGAATTTAAATACCCATGACTCGTAATAATAGCTGGTGCAGGCTGGTCTATACTTACTCCATCTGGTATAAATAGCAATCCACTCAGTGTTTTACCTAAATCAGTCACTACTCTAACATCTTTTACCTCTACTGTCCCAAATGATGTTTGAACTAACGAGGCTGTGATTGCCCCCACTAAAATAAATAAACACGATAAAGCAATTAATACATAATTCTTCTTCATTTCTTATCTCCCCCTGCTCTACTTGAAATCTCTCTTATTAAATTTTAAATAACTATCTACTTTTTATTGTACGATATAAACTAAAAACGTTTACATTAAATAGTATCACGAATCAATCATGGTTAGAATCATTTCTCTAAATAATCCATACAAAAAGATGTTCATTTAATCACAACTTTGTAAAATGTGGTAGATTTAAACAATGATAGGCTCATGATTCGTTCCATGATATAATTTGACTATAGGATGTCGTCATTCCGATGGATAAAGGCAATCTAAGTTTTGTAAAAGCAAAAACTGATCTGGACTTATATCATTTATTTATTGATTCATAGACTGGTAAGTCCAACAAGTGAATAATCACTTAAAAATCTAATGAGAAAAAGATGAGGTGCACTTATGACAGAGATTGAGAAAATTATTAAGGATGCAACATTAACATTCGAACAAAAAGTGGTGACGTTAGCTAGACACGCTGAAAATAGCGTCAATATCTTAACGATTTCTAATGATACACAAGCTTTACGTGATTCGGGGATCATTTGTGATTTATTCGAAGGAAATGTTCCTTACCGTCCGCGTTATATCCTTCCTAACTATGACTTATTCATGAAAAAAGGATCAGAATTTTTAGGATTAACACCTCCAACAAACATTTGGGAAGCAACAAGCTATTTATTAATTATGTATAAACATGTGCCTTCCATTACGACAATGCCTGTCTACATCGGAAACATTGATTACTTATTAGAACCTTTTATCGTGGATGAAGACGAAGCTAAACTTGCGATTCGCTTATTCTTAACGCAACTTGATCGTACGATTACAGATTCATTCTGCCACGGAAATTTAGGTCCAAAACCAACAAAAGCCGCAAAATTAATTTTAGAAGTGGAACGTGAATTAGAAAACGCCATTCCGAACTTAACGTTAAAATATAGCAAAACAGAAACACCTGATGACCTAGCAATTGAAGCCATCAAAACAGCATTAGTCACAGCTAAACCAAGTTTTGCAAACCATGACATGTACACATCTGAACTTGGTGATTACGGAATAGCAAGTTGCTACAACGGACTTCACGTTGGTGGAGGTGCTCATACGTTAGTGCGCATGCGTCTATCAGAACTTGCCAAAACAGCAACGGATGTCGAAGACTTCATTCAAAATAAATTACCTCATGCCATGACTTGTATGGCCGAGTACATGAACGAACGTATTCGCTATGTGGTAGAAGAAAGTACATTCTTTGAAACAAACTTCTTAGCAACAGAAGGATTCATTTCAATTGACCGTTTCACGTCAATGTTTGGATTAGTCGGGCTTGCTGAATGTGTCAACATTTTATTAAACGCTCAAAACTTAGAAGATAAATTCGGTCACTCACAAGTTGCCGATGATTTAGGTGTTCGCATCATGGATACGATGCTTGACTTTGTTAACCAATTTGAAAGCAAACATTGTAAAATCACAAATGAACGCTTATTATTACATGCACAAGTTGGAATTGGTGATGATTTCAACATCTCACCCGGAACACGTATTCCAATCGGTGAAGAACCACAACTTTATAACCATTTAAAACAAGCGGCTCGTTTCCATAAATACTTCCCATCAGGAACAGGCGATATCTTCCCATTCGAAACAAATGCAGCAAACAACCCAGAATACATCTTAAATATTATTCAAGGAGCCTTCAATGAGGGGATGCGCTATTTCTCACTTTACTCAACAGATAGCGACGTCATTCGTATCACAGGGTACCTTGTTAAAAAAAGCGAAATTGAAAAATTAAATCAAGGGATTGCCACACTACAAGATACCGTCGTGTTAGGTCAAGGTCAAGTAAACAACGGAAAAGTATACGATCGTAAGGTTCGATAATGATTGGTTATATTAATCACATCATTCCCTTTAGTTCCGTCGATGGACCCGGAAACAGAACAGCCATCTTTTTACAAGGGTGCAACTTTAACTGTGTTTATTGCCATAATCCTGAAACCATTAATAAGTGCCTAAATTGTGGGGCTTGCGTTAAACATTGTCCCACACAAGCCCTAACACTCGATTCACAAATCGTCCGCTACAACCCTAAAATGTGTATCCATTGTGATAAATGCATTAAAATATGTCAACATGATAGTAGTCCAAAAGTCTTAAAACGAACAGCGCAAGACGTGATAAATGAGATTTCAAACTATCGTCCGTTTATTACCGGGATTACCGTTTCTGGAGGAGAGTGTACCCTTCAAAGCGACTTTTTGATAGAGCTATTTCAATTAGCTCACGAACTTGGATTAACTTGTTTTATTGATACCAATGGAACACTAGATTTAACAACGGTTCCAGAACTTTTAAACGTATGTGACGGGATCATGCTTGATGTGAAAGTTTGGAATCCTGATAAACATGAAACCTATATCGGTCACGATAACTCAAATGTCATTAAAAATTTGGAGTATCTCATCCCGAGTGGAAAACTTTATGAAGTAAGAACGGTCGTCGTTCCTGAATTATTTGATAATAGCGAAACCATCGACCAGGTTTCAAAACGCATTGGGACTCACCCGGTTCGCTATAAATTAATTAAATTTAGAGCGCTTGGGGTACGAGCATTTATGCAAAACAAGCCGTCACCCACGGATGAGTTTATGCAACAACTAAAAGAAATAGCAATCACAAATGGTTGCCAAGATATTGTTCTCGTCTAATGTTTAGCGACTGGCATCTGTCAGTCGCTTTTTTTAGTTTAAAAATGAAGTAATGGTTTTTTGATCTTTGTATTGATTGAATACGATCCATCTGCGTCATCAAAGTACATAAGAATGGCATAATTACCTGTCTTTTTCGTTTTAAATTCAATTGGATAGTTTGTCGCGCGATCACACTTATATGTCTCAACTTCGCCCTCATCATCTAAAATGATAAAGTAAAAAATTCCACTACGAAGTTCGTCGACAGTTAAGGTAATATCAAATTTTGTCCCTTTTGGCAAATAACTTTCATAAATAATCTGAAGTTTTGTGAGCTTCATCCCTGTTGATCCACCCATTCCGATGCTAACACGGCCAAATAAAGTAAATTGCTTTGGGTATTTAATGGTTGAATCTGTTTTTAAATCATTCAACTGATAACTAACATTCGTCACTCGTGATGTGACTTGTTGCGATAAGTCTTCGGTAATTTCATATGATTCTGTTGATGTTTCCACACTGCCAAATTGTCCGACTGTTAATGATGGTAATACGCCAATGATCATTGCTAAAATTACGATACTTATAAATGTCTTTTTATATTTTTTGATGATATTCATTTCTCCACCTCTTTTCACGTGATTCTCTTATCACTCAGACACTGGTTCTTTTACGTTTAATATGAGTTTGAATGATCCTTTTACGTTATTGGATTGATAAACAAGTCCATAGTTCCCACTTTTCTCTACTATGTATTTCGTTTTATCTTCTTTTCCTGCTAAACCCGAAAATGAATAAAGTGACCCTGTTTCATCAATGAGATGAAAGTCTAAATAACTATCTTTTGGTATTCTCATTGAATAAGTCATATCTAAACAGGTTCCTTCTTCTAAATATGCCTCATATAACACTTCTTCTTCTGTCGTTTCTTTCGTAAAATTTCTTTCATATTTAGTTGTCTCCATCCCATCAACATAAGTTGGATTAGGTAAATTAACCTCGCTATCCATCACAAGTTCTAACGGTTGATAAATAGTTGGCGTTTTCACTACGATGTCACTTGGTCCTGTTACAACATTCTCTGTTATTGTCACGACCTCACTAGAGGTCATCACAGAAAAGAACATCGTAAATCCCAAAACAGGAATTAACCCAACTAATAACGCGACCACAGCAACCCCTATAAATATTTTCTTATATTTTTTTATAATATCCATTTTATTTTCTCCTTTTATTGTGCACATTCTAAATGTATTTTTATAATAGATTACTCCCCATTTATTTTTCTACCGTTATCAAAAAATCTAGTGTTCCTTCTTTTGACTGTCTATTCAGTACAATGCCATAGTTTCCAGATTTCCTTATCTTCATGTTCACTTGCCCTGCATCTCCTTTAAGCCAATTAATAATTCCATGTTTATTTAAAAATAAAAATTCAACATATCCCTCATCTTGTAAGTTCGAATCAAAAGATAAAGTCAGTTCTGTTCCCCTTTTCAAATAGGCTTTGAACACAAAATGATCCCCTACTAAATCTTCTAGCATCAGAAGATCATCGTACACAAAATTGGCCTTCCCCTTAATATACTCTAACTCTGCTAATCTCATTTTATCTTCCATCTTTTCATGTTTAAGTTGATACGGTATGTCTTTTGGACCTGATAAAAACTCAGTCCCTTTTATCGCTTTATAATCAGATAAGAAATTAACATTAACGCTTGTCCCTACCATCAGTATACCTATCATTAAAATGACTGCCCCTAACCACACTAGCATTTTTTTCATCCCTGTTCTGATCCCCCTCTATCTATTTTTACTTCAACATAACGATCTAGCAAACTTTTTTCTCTCATTTAAACTCACCTAATAGAGGTCTCATTATGTTCTGATTTTAAACGTATGTGACATTAATCATTAAAACTAATTTTTATAATCTTTAAATAAACCTTATGTTCCCAACATCTAAAAATAATCCCATTTCCTTTTTCACAATCTTCATTCTATTCTTGCTCCTTTTCTAACTTTGCGCTACAAGAGGAACAATAACTCCATTTCGAATCTACCGGTTGATGACAAGTGGGACATTTTGATTTTAATGTTGTCCCACATTGCGGACACGCACAATAATCATTTTTAACTTGATGCGAACAATTGGGACATTTATACCCTGAGCTACGACTAATTAATAAATAAACCAACAAAGGTA
>JBOFCV010000189.1:0-5941 GCA_051646305.1 Turicibacter sp. | reverse complement strand
GCGGATGTTGTGTTAGCTCACTATTTGTTTGATGAGGATTTAACGTGTGAGCAAATAAAGCGTGACGTAAAGTATTATGATCAAGTGACAACACATGATTCATCCTTATCCTATTCAATTTATGCTATCATGTATAAACGTTTAGGAGAGCTTGAAAAAGCCGACCAGTATATCCGAAAAAATTTATACTTAGATTTAGAGGATGTGCATCATAATGCTAAAGATGGTGTTCACATTGCGGCCATGGCAGGCTCGTTATTATATTTACTAGATACCGTAAGTTATAAATAACTCACTAATAAATGAAAAAGAATGATTTTACCTCAGTTTTTAACTGAAGAAAAGTCATTCTTTTTTCTGTATATGTATGTGTTCATAAATAGTAGCAGGGGTATGTTCTTTTAAAAAATCTAATAGCTCGGATGTTTATTTGTAAGCTTAGCTTCAAGAAGTTTTATTTAAATGCTATATTAGAGGTCAACCTTACTAGGAAAATTTCCTTTCATAGAGGTGAAGTGTAGGTTTTCTATGCTTAATATCAGAATGAGCATGATGAAATATGGTAAATTATAAAAAGGTGAATTATAATAAACATTAATTAAGTTTGTAGCCTTATGGCTTTGAGAGTAAGAGGGTTTTGTAGGGGGAGGGTGTGAAGACTGTGATGGATAATAGTATCTATGAAAAAATTAATTTAAATCCTAATCTGCCTGCTTTAGTAGGATACTTCGGGAAAGAGAATATGGATGTCAGACAACATTTTTATATTCCCCCTCATTGGCACAGAAGTATTGAAATAACGTTTGTCACTGAAGGTGAACTCGTTGGATTTGTTAATGGTAAAAGTGTAAGTGCGAAGAGTGGAGACTTTATTTTTGTGAATAGTGGTGATGTTCATGAAGTAGAGAAATATGAAGGGCAAATTTGTGGCGGAGTGATCGCTATTTTATCGTATGACTTCATTAAAATAGTCTATCCAAATATAGATCAGATTAGGTTTGATCTCATGGTTTCAACTCAGAATAAAAATAGATTAACAGAGATTTTCTTAGAAATTAAAGAAATATATTTAGATGAAAAGGAACTTGATTATATTAGGATGACTTCATATATTTATGAAATATTACATCTTTTACTAGTGAATCACGCCAGTAAGAATGAAAATGACGCGACTAATAAGCATGTTAAGTATAAAGAAAGACAAAAGGAAATTTTAGTATATATTAGTGAAAATTATAAAGAAGAATTAACCTTAGAACGTATCGCAAACCACTTTCATATGAGTAGTGAATATTTCTCAAGGAAATTTCATGTTTGGTTTGGGATGACATATAAAGCATATTTAAATGACTTTAGATTGTCTAAGGCTTATGAGGATATTATTAAAAGTGATAAGACAATTCAAGATATTGCTTTTTATCATGGATTTTCAAATAATAAATCTTTTATTAGTGGATTTAAACAAAAGTATGATAAGACCCCCTTAAGATATCGTCAGTACTTTAAAGAGTCAAAAAATACCCTTAAAGAGAACAAGAAATAACAACAATAGTTTTATTAGAAATGATAAACTTTTAATAGGTAAAGTAAACGCACGCATCTTAAAAAAAGAGGGCGTTTATTTTTTTATACCATTAGAAAGCGTTTTATATTAAAGGTGTATATAAATGATTAGAATTAAAAGGGGAGAGTAAACATGAGTAGAAAATATTCACAAGAATTATTAGATGCAATTGTCAGAAAACAAGAAGTAGTTGAGATGAAAGGTGCAAGCGTATTGGTGAAGAACTTACCTGATACTGATGAAGTGGGAGCAATGGATCCACGCTTGTATAAGGATATGAAAAAACAATTACAAATTATGAAGTTGATGCCTAAAAGTATGTTGAAAATGGATGCGTCTCCTAAATCAATGGGAAAATTAAGAAATATGTTTGGTGAAGTTAAGAGTATTCCAATTGTTGAGAAAAAGATTGATATTATCCATGAAACGGTTGAAGCAGCTGATCACTATCAAATACCAGTTCGTGTTTATAAATCTCAAACATTGAAGAAAAATGCTCCAGTTTTGTATTTTATTCATGGTGGAGGGTTCTTTGGAGGGTCACCGGATGTGATTGAGGAATTAGTCAAGTTAATCGTTGAAAAAACAGATATCCTTGCCTTCTCGGTTGACTATCGACTTGCACCTGAAAATCCATACCCAACAGGGCATGAGGATTGCTACTCGGTATTAAAGTGGATTTATAATAAAGCAGAATGTTTTGGTGGAAATAAAAATAATCTATTTGTAGCGGGAGATAGTGCGGGTGGAAACTTAACACAATACTGTACAACCAAGGATTTAGAAGAAAATTTAGGGATGGTTAAAGGGCAATTATTACTTTATCCGACAGTTAATATGGCAAATGTTGGAGATGAATTCTTTAAATGGAGCAAGGATGAATATGAAATGAGTCCGAAACATAAGTCAGGGATTAGCATGATGTTAGATATGTTTAGTGGGATGTCTGGTGGGCTAGAAAGTATTTTAGGAACGGCTGATATTCATAATGGATATTTAACACCGTATATTAGAAATCCAAAAGGATTACCACCAACCTTTATTACGGTGGGAGAACATGATTTTTTAAAGGTCGAATCAATCGCTTATGCTGCTAAGCTAACAAAAGCAGGCGTTGATACAGAAACTGTTTTATATAAAGGATTTGGTCATGCATATGGGGATAACATTGGGGTTTATCCACAAAGTGAAGATTGCGCGATTGAAATGGGGAACTTTATTTTAAAACACAGTAAGTAAAAATAATGGGGGATGGATATGAAAAGAACGTATGGCGTTTTTTTATCAATTATTGGAGTGTTATTAGTCATCTTTGCCTTTACAGATTTAACTATTTCTCATGCTGTTTATGATCCTGAAAGTACTTTTGGATTATTATTTGAAGCCATTGGGGAGTTTCCAGCAGCGCTGATTGCGACATTTTGTACGATTAGTTTAATGTTAACCCGGGATAAAGTGAAGTCAATAAAATATATGTTAGGGACAATTGGGTATGTTAGTATACTACTGTTAGTTTCATCTATGGCAGCTAGCTTACCAATAAAATATTTGAATGGACCGCAGCTACTCGCGCCACTCTTAATGGTTATTTATATCGGGGGATCTTATCTGATTGCTAAAAAATATGCGGCTACGAATAAAGAGGAGTTACGACGTGCTGCGATTGTTGGCATTTTAACATTTGTATTTGTTATCATTGCATTTAATTCAATTAAGTTTTTATGGGGAAGAGAACGTTATCGACATATGATTGAAGTAGGATCATTTGCTGGATTTTCACGCTGGTTTATTCCACAAGGAAATGCATCTGGAAATGAGTTTATGTCATTCCCTTCAGGACACAGTGCCAATGCGGCGATTATGATTTGGATGACATTAATCCCAACGTTTGTGACACGTTTAAAAGATAAGAAAAATTGGTTTATCGGATTGGCTACTATCTGGACTATCTTAGTTCCAGTGAGTCGGATTGTAGTAGGAGCTCACTTTGCATCAGATGTAACAATGGGAGTCACTATCACATTAGTTATATTTACCTTGATTAAAAATAAGTATATTAAACAAGAGGAGGATGCGGGTAATGGAATAACTTAAGGAGTATGGTGTGGAGTCAGTTTTTTTCTCTTGATGAAGAGAAGAGGTATCTGTTAACATGGAATCACCTAATAACACGTGTAAGATAACGACGTTTTTAGATTAGATTAATTCAGACTTACAAAATAGAGGTAGGATTGGCGTTACCTATTAAGTGATGAGAAGAAATATAAAAAGAGCTTTTCGCAACGTTGTTGCGGAGAGCTCTTTTTGCTTGCATTTTAGTGCAGATATATCTGTTCGTTTAAATTCGCTCACATTGCATTAGGATTTTTAAATGGGTGAGTGAATTTTTATATTATATTTCTTTACAAGTATGGGAGAGTCTAATTTTAGATAAATATTTTGTGATCACCTTGCTTACAAAAATAAGTTTTAAAAAGGCACCTCTTACGCCCGATCTTCTATCTAACAGTTGGAGTGTGCAAGAATCCTAATAATATAAAAATTAAACGATGACGTTGATTAGTGTTTAATTTTTATATAGAAGTTCATTAGATTTCGAATTGATAGCAACTTTTTTTAATCAATATTGACAGACATGCAACTGCGCAAGCTCCGCGTGCCCCTCTAAATGGATCAAAAGGAAGAATTTCAATTTCAGCATCCCTTTTAGTGGGGATAAACATTAATTGGTTTTCAATAATATTTATAATTTGCGTAGAGAAAGCATCGTTTTTAAATAATTCACTATTTAAAAATATCTTACTAGCATCTTGCATGATTAATGAATTCGCTATTGAAGTACCTAATAAGGTGATTCCATTTTCTAAATACTGTTTTAAAAAACGATCACCAAGGTTATATGCTGCAAAGACCACGGGAAGGGTGATTTCTTCTTCACGATCAACAAGTGAATGTAAGACGGTGTTGTTTGAATGGTTAAAAAGATATTTTGCTGTTTGAAGTATCCAGGATTGTGAAATATAGGTTTGTAGACAACCTCTTTTTCCACACTCGCATACAGGACCATTAATATCAACTACGGTATGCCCAATTTCACCAAGATAATAGTTTTGCTTCGGTTCAAAATGATGACTGTCTATAAAGGAGTGGAAAAGTCCGTAACCAACGTGTAAAAGGGAAAATTTATCTGGACATTGAGTCGGATTGAATAGATATTGACTAAGTGCCATTGATTTAACATTATTTTCGGCTACCATTGGAAAAGAAAATTCTTTTTTTATTTCAGATAAATTAAAATTACTCCAATTATCATTATTTGAAATGATGCGCTGACTTGTGATATCGAAATGTCCTGGTATAGAAATCCCGATTCCTATTATATTTTCTTTTATGTATTTAGTTGTGACCTCTTTAATTAGTGAAATAATTTCTTGGTTAATATTTACAACAAGTGTAGGATGGTAGGGCTTAGAAAAGCATTCAATTGTATTTCCACAAATATCGGTGATCGTAGTAAAGAAACCAGTTAGATTGAAGTCGACACCAATTAAAAATCCAAAGTTTTTATTTAAAGTTATCACTTTTCTTTTTCTCCCAGAACCGATTGTGTTGGATGTTTCTTCACCTGTTTCAAAAATAACGTTTTGTTCTAAGAGGTGAGAGATAGTTGAAGTAACGGTAGCAGGGGTAATACCTGTAGCGTTTGAAATTTCTATCCTAGAAGTATAGGGATTTCTATAAAGATATTCTAAAATTGTTGATAAATTAAAATTAAATGAATCTAAATTTTTTATTTTTTTCATCAGTATGACCTCCGATAAGTTAGTAAACGAAATATTCTCTATGTAAAATACTAAAGGTAATTTTTGAACGATAATAAAATTATATTTATCTTTAGAAAAGGGAAATGATTTTTCTGGATACCTTATATTAGTATACATTAAGCTACGAGAAGATAAAAGTCGACTAATGATATTTTTAATTATTATTATATAATAAAAAAACCTATTATTAGATTAAAATTTATTTTTTAATTATTTATTATTAAAAAAGGTTGAATTTTAAAGCGCTTTATATTATTATTTAATTATAAAAAATAACCAAAGGAGGAAGGATTAGGTTAAATTTTAAAAATTCACCTTGGGAGGGAAAAAAAGTGAACAAATTTATGATTTTCTTAGAACAAAAATTAGCTCCATTCGGAGAAAAGGTTGGGAATCAAAGACATTTAAAAGCTTTACGAGAAGGTATTATGATGGCGATGCCATTAGTATTGATTGGATCTATCTTTGTATTGATTGCAAGTTTTCCAAGTGAAGCTTGGACACAATGGTTAAAAGATAATGGGAATCTAGATGTCATACTGAATACGATGGT
>JBOFCV010000159.1:0-19093 GCA_051646305.1 Turicibacter sp. | reverse complement strand
TAAAATCTTATTCACTTTCTAAAAGTATCGGGTTTTCAGTTGTTGGATTAGTAGCCATTGTGGTAGGGGGGCAACTCGTTGTTAGTAGTGCAACGACTATTGCGCTTGCATGGGGAATGAGTGAAAGTTTAGTTGGATTGACTATTGTTGGAATCGGAACATCACTTCCAGAATTGGTCACATCCATCATTGCAGCGTTTAAGGGTGAAAGTGATATTGCATTAGGAAATGTAATTGGATCGAATATATTTAACATCTTCTTTATTTTAGGGCTATCAGCCGTGATTAAAGATATAGTGATTAATCCCGCCATTTTTATAGATGTATTAATTATGGTAGGTATCACAATCATGGGATATATTTTTGCCATTACCAAGCGATGTATCAATAGATTTGAAGGGTGCTTTTTGGTGGGGAGTTATATCGCGTATATGATATTTATTATTTATAGAGGATAATTTTTTTAGAGAATGGAAAAGCCATAAAATGAGAAAAGGGAGTATATCGCTTGTGATATACTCCCTTATTATCTATTTATTTTGTTGCAGCGATATTTTGAATCATAATAAGGCATGCATAATCTCAGGGGTGATAAAGAATAAAGCTGAACCTAAAACTAAACCTTTTGCTGCATCTTTTAACATTTGAACGATAGTCATAAATAATTCCTCCTTTGGTTTTTTAAACCCCAAAGGTTTTACAGGCTCCTCCTATAAAACGCAGGTTGCGTTCTAACAAGAAAAATAAGTGAAGTCATCTTCAACTTATGAAAAAGCGCTCATCATTGTCTATTTGGCCAGGTACTTAAATAATTACTTCCTTTTTGTGAATGCTCGAGTCAATCATCATTTCCAATGATGATGATAACAATACATGAAGAATAGGATATGGAAATTGTTCTTTCCATTAATTTTTCGATACATTCCTTGTTTTGACGCAAGGGGTAGATTCAATATCTTATCATGTTGGGACATGAAACTCAATCAAAAGTGTCTGGTAGTTTGTACTGATTTATACATGAATATGGTATTAAGTATATTTTTGTTAAAATTGTCTATTAAATGGCTATAGAACATAGATAAGTTTAATGATGAAGGCGAGTGAGTGGTGAGTTAAAGAAGTGGCTTCTAGATTAGAGTTAGTAAGTTAATCATAAGAACGCACCTATGCGTATATGTATTGTTAAATAAAAAATGAGGTGAATTATATATTTAAATATGTATGATGTAACAATTTTTATAGAAAACAAAAATAGCGCTTGAAAATTGAAACGATTTCATTTACTATTAAATCAGAAACAAAATGGTATATACCAATTTAAACGGCGGATAAATTGAAAAGAAAGGGGTGAAAGTTTGAAGAAGGTAGATAAAAATATAAAGACTCCACTTCATGTTCAGCTTTCAGCCATTATCAAAGAGATGATAGAGAGTGGTGAATTGTTAGAAGGTAATAGTATTATGCCAGAACGTGAAATATGTAAGCTCCAAGCCGTGAGTCGGATGACTGTCAATAAAGCCATATTAAATCTTGTAAATGAGGGGTTACTCGATCGTCAACAAGGAAGAGGGACGTATGTCTCATACAAAAAGAAAAAGCATAGTTATCAAAAGTTAGAAGGATTAACTGATATGATGACAAAAAAAGGATTATGTGTGAAAAATGAACTTCTATCATTTAACTTAGATAGACAATCAAATCAAGTTCGTAAGAAACTAAATCTTTTGGAGAATGACACATTAATTTATGAAGTCAAACGGATTCGATTTGTGGATCAAGAGCCATTCATTCTTGAGACAGTTTATATTAATGAAAACATGTGCCAAGGATTAACTGAATCATTAGTATTAGAAAATTCGCTCTATCAGTTGTATCGTGATCAATTTAGTCATACCACCAAACGGGCTGAACAAATTATTTCACCCGTCATCATAACAGACGAACAGGCTAGGCTTCTGAAAAATGAAAAGGATTCACTTGCTCTGAAAATAGATCGCGTGGTGTATACGGATGAGGATAAAATCATGGAGTATACAAGTTCAATTTTTATGACGGATAAACATGAGTTTGAAATTATTTTACATAACTATTAATTAGGATAGGTGGAGATGTATGCGATGAAAGCAATTATTAATGGAAAGATTATTACTGAAGATGGTATTTTGGACAATAAGATACTCATTTATAATGAGAAGATTGTAGGAATAACAGAAGAATTACCAGTTGAGTGTGACATAATTGATGCAAAAGGAATGTATGTTTCACCTGGTTTGATCGATGTCCATATTCATGGAAGTTGTGGTGCGGATACAATGGATCAAACAGTTGAGGCTATTGAAAAAATTAGTACAGGAGTCGCTAGAAATGGTGTCACTTCATTTTTACCAACGACCATGACGATGGATAAAGAGTCAATTTATCACGCACTTGAAATCGTTCGTGAGTGTATGAATCGTACATTAAATGGGGCAAAGGTGTTAGGTGCGCACATGGAAGGTCCATTCATTAATGCAACTTATAAAGGAGCGCAACCAGAAACGTATATTATCAAGCCAAATTTTGAGTTTATTAAAGCGTATACAGATGTCTTGAAAATTATCACGTATGCACCAGAAATGGATTTGAATCTTGAATTTACGAGAGAGGTTAAGGATAACACAGATATTACCTTATCTATTGGTCATACGAATGCCACATTTGATCAAGCTACAAAAGCCATTGAGGCAGGAGCATCACATGTTACTCATTTATTTAATGCCATGACACCACTTAATCATCGAGAACCAGGTGTTGTTGGGGCCGCATTGTGTCATGATGTTTTTTGCGAAGTCATTGCGGATACAATCCATAGTCATAAAAATTTATTCCAATTTGTTTTCACAAATAAAGGAGAAGATAAATTGGTGCTTATTACGGATAGTATGAGAGCAGGATGTATGAAAGATGGAAAATATGATTTAGGTGGACAAGCGGTACAGGTGAAAGATGGGGCCGCAAGACTTGAGTGCGGAACGCTTGCAGGAAGTGTACTAACACTTAATAAAGCTGTCCTTAATTTTTGGAAACATTCGAAAGCGACCTTACCTCAAGCTGTGCATATGGCATCTTTGAACCCTGCCCAATCAATTGGAGTAGCGGACTATAAAGGGAGTCTAGTCGTTGGAAAAGATGCTGATATTTCTATTTTTGATGAAGATATGAATTGTTATTTAGCTATTTCTGAGGGACGTGAACTTTACAATAGATTAAACCAATAGATATTTTGTTTATCTGTAGGTGACTAAAAATGAGTTGACTTTAATTAGGTTTCAATTCATTGGCATACATCAAGTTGTAACATACATCAAAACATATGTTTAGTTCGTATATACTATTGTTCTAAATGTTAGATCAAATCTATGACACGATAGAACAGTATTTATATAAATAGATAATCAAATGTAGGAGGCAAAGCCAATGATTAAATTTTTACAACGTATCGGTAAATCGCTTATGTTACCGATTGCCTGTTTACCAATAGCAGGATTAATGCTTCGTATTGGGCAACCGGATGTCATCGAAGCTCTGGATTTTATTCCATTAGTAGAAACAATTCTACCATTCTTCGCAGCAGCAGGTGCTGCCTTATTTGATAACTTACCCTTACTATTTGCAGTGGGAGTGGCAGTTGGTCTATCAGATGATCAAAATGGTGCCGCAGGACTAGCAGGGGTTATTACTTTCTTAACGTTAACAAATGTAACATCAGAGTATTGGTTAACTCATTACACAGAATCTTTTGCCGAAACGCTTGATATTTCATTCTTAGGGGGAATTCTAGCAGGGGTTATTGCCGGTCTTTGTTACAATCGATTTAGAAATACGAAGTTACCGGAGTTTTTAGCATTCTTTGGTGGAAGACGCTCAGTTCCAATCATGGCAGGGTTAATTTCATTTGCAGTTGCCATTCCACTCGCGATGATTTGGCCTTCAATTCAAGGTGGTCTATCAACATTCTCAGCAGGTGTTTCAGCTATGGGAGCAACTGGAGTTGCAGCATTTTTATTCTTTAACCGGCTATTAATTCCTATGGGGCTTCATCATGTATTAAACTCATTCTTCTGGTTCCAATTAGGTGATTTTAATGGCGCAACAGGAGATTTGAATCGCTTCTTCGCAGGAGATCCAACAGCTGGACACTTCATGGCAGGATTTTTCCCAATCATGATGTTTGGATTACCGGCGCTTGCACTTGCTATGTATTTTGCAGCGAAAAAGGAAAAACGTAAAGCAGTCGGAGGAATGTTATTATCCCTTGCATTAACAGCGTTTATTACCGGGATAACAGAACCATTAGAATTCTTATTCATTTTCTTATCACCTGTTTTATTAGTCGCTCATGCACTTTTAGCAGCATTATCAGGATTTGTTGTTGATTCTTTAGGAGTCCTTCACGGATTTACATTCTCGGCAGGATTTATTGACTATGCCCTTAACTTTACAAAAGCAACGAATCCATTCATAATTCTTGGGGTAGGTCTTGGCATCGGGGCACTCTATTTTATTGTATTCTACATGCTAATCACAAAAATGAATTTGCCAACCCCAGGACGTGAAGAAGATGACGATGAGATTTCTGAAAATGGAACCATTAATCTTACTGATAAAGAGTTAGCAAAAAAATATATTGAATATCTAGGTGGATCAGAGAACTTAGTTAAAATTGATAACTGTGCCACTCGGTTACGCTTAGAAGTAAAAGATACAACAATTATTCAGGATAAAGAATTAAAATCAATTGGAGCTAGAGGAATTGTTCGATTAAGTAAAACGAGTGTCCAAGTTATTGTTGGACCAAGTGTGGAATTTGTTGCGGATGGAATGAAAGCTTTAGTATAATTGGATATAGAGAAGGAGTCGTTTAAGTGCGACTCTTTTTTACAATAGAGAGGCGGGAAGTTGTTATGTTAGAAATCATAGGTATAACGGTCGAGGATGCTAGACGAATAGAAGCATGTGGTGCAGATCGTATTGAATTGGTTAGTGCATTAACAGAAGGGGGGTTAACACCTAGTTATAGTGTAATTGAAGCGGTTATTAATGCTGTTAAGATTCCTGTGAACGTTATGGTGAGGCATCATGCTAAGAGTTTTAAGTATAGTGATGAAGAAATTGAATTAATGTCTAAAGATATAAGTGTCATTAAATCGCTTGGTGCTAATGGGGTTGTATTAGGTGTATTAGATGAACAGGGAGGGATATCAAAGATTCAGTTAGAAACACTGCTAGAGAGCTGTAAAGGGCTTGAGGTAACATTTCATAAAGCAATCGATGAGACGGATGTTGTTGAAAGTGTGAAAATACTGGCTAAGTATCCACAAGTGACAACTATCTTAAGTAGTGGTGGAACAGGAAACATCATGGATAACATAGAAAATTTGAAGGAAATGATAAAAGAAGCAAATCATATCAATATTTTAATTGGTGGTGGTTTGAATTTAGAAAATGTGTATACTATTAAAGAGAAGACACATGCAACAAATTTCCATTTTGGAACTGCTGTGCGTGAAGATAAATCACCATTTGGTGAAATTGATTGCGAGCAATTAAAACAGCTAATCAACATTTTAAATAAGTAACTTATATAAAGTAAAAAAGGATAAGTTAATGTCAAAGTTTAGAAACTTTAAAATATCTAGGTGTTAAGAAAAATTTCTAGAATGAATATAAAAAAACTACTCATGGAAGTGAGTAGTTTTTTTATATATAATATAAATTATTTTGTTGCAGCGATATTTTGAATAACTGATAAAGCATTCATAATTTCAGGTGTGATATAGAATAATGTCGTTCCTAACACTAAACCTTTTGCTGCATCTTTTAACATTTGAATTATAGTCATAAATAATTCCTCCTTTGGTTTTTTAAACCCCAAAGGTTCTACAGGCTCCTCCTATAAAACGCAGATTGCGTTCTAACAAGAAAAATAAGTGAAGAGATCTTCAACTTATGAAAAAGCGCTCATAATTATCTATTCGGCCAGGTACTTAAATAATTACTTCCTTTTTGTGAATGCTCGAGTCAACCATCATTTCCAACGATGATTATAACAACACATTAAGAACAGTACGTGGAAATTGTTCTTTCCATTAATCTTTCGATACATTCCTTGTTTTGACGCAAGGGGTAGATAAATAATATATCATTAATTGAAGTAAAAAGCAAGATTTATTTTATAAAAAAGCATTGAAATATGATTTTTTATAAAAAAGCTATGATAGACAGAATCTCTTCAGAATTGAATGAAATAGAAAAAATGGTTTGAAAGGGTAATTCCTTTCAAACCATTTTTAGATGAGTATACCAATTATGAAAATCAGCATACTAAGTTTATATTTAATACTAAAGAATTGTATTATCTTCAGCTGATTCTTCAATCATTTCGGGTTCTTCTGTATTATCTGGGTTATTTTCTGGCGTATCAGTGTTTATTATATCTTCTGATGGTCCGGTTATTTCTAACTCATCATCCCCACCTAATATGAATTTTTCTGAAGATCCTAACACATGATTTGTCACTGTCACTTGCTGAACTTTAAATGTATCTGCTTCATTAAATGTGTAATTTTCAATTAATAGTGTTTCACGATCAATATATTGTGTAGTTTGAGCATTCCCGTTAATGGTAATACGACTTGATGGGGTGAAGTGTTGTCCCTTAACAATTAAATTAGTATCTTCTTGATAAACATCAGAGATAAGAATTTGTTTTACACCCATTTGTAACTTAGTAGGAGCGTATGGATTAACACCACCATATACGAATTGTTTTCCATATAACATATCATATTGTAAAAGTTGAAGGTTTTTCATATAATCAGTAGATTCTTTGAAGTTTTGATGGTAATTATTAATAATTCCAGAGTGGATTCCGATTTGATCTAAAACTTGAGCAGTTAACTGATAAGCTTCTAAGTCAACATTTTCTTGTCTTAAATTCATATTACTCCAAATAACATATTCAGTTTGGAATAAATCACCGTTTGAAATTTCTTCATCTGTTAAATCTAAAGTAGGTAAGTGATCACCAAAGAGAACAAGGACTGTTGGTTCATTGATAGCTTCAAGGGCTTGAACTAACTCTGCAATAAAATCATCCATTTCCTTGATTTCATTAACATAGTATTCGAATGCATTTAAACGTCCTTGATCTTCAAATCCTGATAAGGTAATTTTTGAGTGTCCTTCTACCGGTTCTTCTGGATAATCACCATGACCTTGGACAGAAATTGTGTAGACGAAGTCTTCATTTTCTGTAGAGAATAAAGCGTCTGTGATAGACTCTGTTAAGAATTTATCTTTCGCCCAATCGTTTGGTGTGAATTCATCCACGTTCATGTATTCAATAGAGGTAAAAGTATCAAACCCAAGTTTTTTAAAGACATTTTGTCTCGTATAGAATGTCCCTTTGTTATTATGAATGGCATGCGTTGCATAGCCTTGTTCACTTAAGTTATAGTTGACACTTTCAACTGTTGTTTCTTTTAAAATTGTTTTGTAAGGGTACTCACCAGGGCCAAAGAAATCTAGACTCATTCCAGCGATAACTTCGAATTCAGTATTTGCTGTACCAGCTCCGATGGAAGGGACACTTAAGAATCCAGATGAATAATTTTCCTTAAGTGCTCTAAAGTTTGGAATTGGATCTTCTGAGAATTCTAAGTCTTTTACATAAGTTGGATCAAAGAATGATTCTAATTGAACCATTACAATATTAGGTTTTTTAGTTTGAGCTTGATTCAAATTATTTTCATTATCTACATAATGTGGTAGATGATCAAATGGATCAACTTCTGAAGTTTGTTCAATATCTGAATAGATATTTTTTATTGACTCTTCTGAGTAATTGATAGGACGTTTAATACCTGTATTTAATAATGAATTTGAGAAACAATAAGGGAATCCATAATCTAAATAGGCAAAAGCAATGTTTCCAAAATAAGTAGAGACTAATTCACTTTTGATTGCAACATTTGTAATTAACGTAAAAGCTAAAATACTTCCAGCGAATAATGAAATATTTTTTTTGTAGTTAATTTTTGTTTTTTGTTTGGGTGAGAAAACAAATGCAGCAATAACTCCAATAATAGCAAGTCCAATTGCGGCTAATAATAATCCGATTTCAAATTTAGAAAAGTACTTTTCTAAAATTGAAAATAATGAATCCATCAATTTTAACTCATTAGCAGTGAAAGGTGTTACACGATGATCTAATACGATTCCGTTTGTAATCCCACCGGCAAGCCAGATAGTTGAAATAAAGGTGAACGTGAATACCTTTCTTTTTACTAATAATAGAATTGAGAAGGTAAATAAAATGATGAGTGAATTATATAGGAAGATCAGTGGACTCCCGATTAAAAATTCGAATCCTTTTAATAATGAATGTCTACTAAAAGCTTCGATAAGAAAATTTAAGATTATAGAAGCAAGGACACAAAGTGTTGTGTAATTATAGAAATGTTTTTTTATTTTATTTTTCATTTGAAACCCCCGTTGACTGATTATTTGATGTAAGTGAATAAAATATAATTTTGCTTACTCAATGACAATCGATTAAATTCAAAGTTCAAGAGTCATTGTACCTTCCTACCAGACGAAAATCAATAGTAAATATTAACAAAAAATTAACATTTTACTATATTTGGAATTGTAACCGTTTGTATTCTGCGGTATGGTGTTATTAATGATATTAATTATTCATTTATTTCAAAAATAAATTGTTTATTAATACATGATGAATAAAAAAAGAAAACATAAAATGAATTAATTTCACTTATTTTTCCGATTTATTCTTTCATTTATAGTTGGGTAGATCGTGGATTTTTAGCAGACTCACACCAAGATGTTGTCATTAGATATTTGGCTTATTTGATAAGTTTTAATCATAATTTTATATTTATATTACGAAAATAATAAAATTATGTTCATAAAATCTATAATTCTACTGAAACGGATTGAACGTCTTAAGATAAAAAAAGTTGGAATGTGTCTTGTTTTAGGCCCAGACATGAAATGATGAAGATGAGTTAGTCAGTTTAAAAACTTGTAGCTTCATTAAAAGAAGACTAGAAAAAAATCAGAGTTGAGGAGAGTGGAAACGTGAGAGGAAATCTAGAATCATATCAAAGCGGAGAAAAAGATCAATATATTTTTAAAGCTACTTTAATTTTAGGAGGTAGCACGATTCTCTGATCCTTGTTTTTAAAAACTTCGTTCAACGAAACAGCTTTGGCTTTTTAGTAGGAGATTAATGTGCTTTATTATTGCGATAGGGGGACATCTAAATTTTGAAGAGAAAAAGGCGTGTAAAAAATAGGTGTTGCATAATCGCAACACCTATTTTTTTACTTCATATAGTTTGAATTTTGATCCGGCTTCAATGTAGTACAGTAAACCCAAATCGTCATCTGCAATTTTACCAAATACATTGACTTTTTGTGAAGCGGGTAAGTCTATTAGCGTAAGTTGAATTTCTCCTGCATAACGCCCATAGCGTTCATTATCGATTGTGATGCTACCTTTTGGTCGTAACTCATTATTTAGTGGTTGAATAGAGCCAGTGTTGGAGGCGTATAGACGTGATTCAGTCGCCCTAATGACTTGTTGGGCTGCATCGCGGCGATTTGTATAGGTAGATTCAAAACGGGGTTTGTCAGAAGCTGGTCCTATCCGCTGGTAACCTAGTTCAATGGTTTGCTTGTTAAAATAAGATTTAAATTTATGATGTGTCTCAGATTTTAATGACGGATCCCCAACCAAAACAACATCCACTTCTCCATAAGTTTTTAATTCAAGGTAGGATAGAAATGGATTTTGATAACGATGAGTTTCTATTGTTGGAAGTCCCTGAAATAGAGGAAGTCTTAAGTGATCATCACCGGGAATAAAGGCCATGGTTTTTATGTGATAGTTGTGAAACATTTTGTTGAGTGACTTTATTTGTTTAATGCCAAGTCCTGTTTCAGGACGAGGATAAAAGTTATGTAAAACGTATAGTTTGTCAAAATTCATCCCATTATTTTTTAGTGTGATTAAATCTTGTTCAGTTAAGGTAGAAGCATTTAATACCAATTCAAATGTATGAGAGAGTTCAATCATTTGGAAAAGGTCAAATCCATAATCGAGGCGAAGTGCTTTTATGGGGTAGCGACTTAACTCATAGATAGAAGAAAGAGAGAGAAGTGATAAGGTTTTAGGTGACACATCCACAATTAAGGGGACCTTGTACGTTCTAACTGCCTCAAAGAATTCATTTAAGGCGTCTGATGTGATTGTATGTTCGGGAATATGTAATGAGGTAAAGACGTGTGAGGGATGAAGATGTGACATTTTTTTTATTGTTTTAACGGTATCTTCTAGGGGGTGTGATAAGTAAATGGAGTACCCAAAAATAAAAATCATCCTTTCTATATTATATATAGGCATAATTTATAATGATTTGATGTGGTTTTACCGTTTTTTAAGGTATCATCTTTTATAAAAAGTATGATCACAATAAATCTCGTGATATATACATACAGTGACAAGGTCAAGAAGAGATTAATAGAATAACTATTAATTTTTTTTCGCCCCAAGCTGTAGATATAAGGTTCATCATGATAAGATGAACACCACCGAAAACAGAATATAGACTAACGGCTATGATGCCTTGAATTATAGGGTGAATATTTCTCCCATCGTGCATCATCTTTGTTTTAGTGAATTTTGTTTCATTTTAGTGTTTTTTTTGTTTTCCTCCTGCGTTCAATCACTAGCTTTTCTCGTGATAAATCGAATTATTCAACCTTCAAATCACACAGATTGCTTACTTTTTCAGCGATAACGACAATTTGGAATGTATCTTCATTGACAAGACCTAATACAACTTAACCCGAATTAGTGTGTCAAATCATTGCGTCTCTCTTTTTTAACTTCATATACAAAGTGTCATGCAATTTGTGATTCTTGGTCTCCCATTTTTAGAACAATGGTGTAAATTAAATTTAAATGTTTTATATCATCCTGTTCCCTTTGTTTTAAGTAATGGATAGCTGCTAAGGTGATCGTTACTTGACTAGAATAATTTAAATGATTACATAAAATTGTATGAAATGGGAGATAGCAAAAGAACTAAGAGGCAAGAAGGAAAAGATAATCACTGCTCTAATTTAAATGGGGTGGATTTGACCAATGGATGGGTGCTTGAGTAAAAAAACTAATGAAGAGAAATTGAAACTTGAAACGATTAGAAAACGTTTTTTTTATTTAGGTGTTATGAATTGTTTTTAAAGTTAATTTATGATAGCATAAATCTAAGTAATGAAAGTGCTACCTTAGGAGCGAAGCTATGAAGTTTTTTATGCGATTTCTTTTAGGATGAAGTGCTTTTAATGAAAATAAGAAGGTGGGGAATAAGAAATGCTAAAGAATGAAAATAATATTGTATTGTTTATAGGGGATAGTGTAACCGATTGTAATCGTAATCGAGCTGATTTTAACTGTCTGGGAGAAGGATATGTTAAGTTAATTAGTCAATATCTTACATTAAAACATCCCAAGAAAAATATGACGGTATTAAATCGTGGAGTAAGTGGCGATCGCACAGTAGATATGCAGAGACGTTTAAAAGAAGATTGTCTTGACCTTAACCCTCAAGTTGTTTCAATCTTAATTGGAATCAATGATACCTGGCGTCGATATGATTGTGGAGATGAAACATCTGTAATCGTGTTTGAGGATACCTATCGCCAAATTTTAACGCAAATTACAGAGCAATTACAGGCTGAAATCATCATGTGTGAACCGTTTCTTTTACCTGTTACGTCCCATCAAGAACAGTGGCGTGAGGATTTAAATCCAAAAATTGAAGTCGTACGAAACCTTGCTAAAGAATTTAACGCTACATTCATTCCTTTAGATGAATTGTTCACAGATGCAAAAGTAGGTAAATCAGCAGCTTACTATGCAGCTGATGGTGTACATCCCTCTTCACAAGGACATGAGTTGATAGCGAATGCTATATTAAGTCAGATAGAAAGATAAGATTGATGTATTCAATGAGGTAATCTAACAATCAGAATAATAAAATTGTTTGATTATATTAAATATAAATTCACATAGAAAAGGACATTTTAACTAAAGAAAGTGTCTTTTTTTATGTGAATTTAGCGGAGAATAACAAGGAGTTTTATAAAAGAATGAATGGCTAGGAAAGTCATTTGTAGAGCTAAGTTTAAAGTTATAGCACTCGGCTGATGATCTAATTTAACAGTAAGAAGATAACATTCATATGTCTAAGATTAAACCTGTAATAAGGCGTTCTATACCATTTCAAGAATAAGATTTTCCCTATGTACAGTTGAATTACTAAAATAAGGATGGTACAATGGTATAACGTATCTTTATTGACGCTCCAATTTATTCCATAAAAATGTTGAAATTGCACTGAGTTTGTCAAAAAAGAGCACTAGATTGTCAGATTAGTAATGAAGTGTAAACCTAATACATATACTAACTCTATAAGTCTCTGTATGTTATTTTAAATTTCAATACGAGGGACTATGGGATGTTGTTCTTGCCTTTCATAAAGGCAATTTATTTAGTATGACTATGTGACACCTTTGTATCAAAATATTAATTGTTTAATAGTCGCTTTTTAGTACAGTAAAGACAGTTCTTTTTGAATACAGGTTATTTATTGGTTCGTATATGGGTGAGAAGTAAATTTTTGGAGGTGTAATGGTGGATTTTGGAAAAAAGAAAACGCAAGTTGTGTCGGACTTTAAGCATAATAAATTAAAGGCATGGGTTTATTTGATTTTAAGGATATCAGTTATTTTTGTAGGAATTAGGCAGCTATTTTTAGGGAACTACAGTAGTGTATTTATGTGTGCATTAACATTGGTGTTGTTTTTGATTCCTGTTTGTGTCAATAAGTATTTACATATTGAATTTCCGAATACGCTAGAGATTATTATTTTATTATTTATCTTTTCAGCCGAAATATTAGGCGAAGTCAATCGCTATTATCTACTTGTTCCGCATTTTGATACGGTGCTACATACCATTAATGGTTTTATTATGGCGGGTATTGGATTTGCCTTGATTGATATTTTAAATCGAAGTGATAAAGTAGCGATTTCATTATCGCCTGCCTTTGTTGGATTAACTGCCTTTTGTTTTTCAATGACAACAGGGGTGCTTTGGGAATTTTTTGAATTTGGTATGGATATGGTCTTCATGACAGATATGCAAAAAGATACCATTGTTCCTGTTATTAGTTCAGTTCTTTTTAATCCAGATGGTTTGAATGTAGCCATTAAAGTCCCGATTGAAGAAATAATCGTCAATGGTGAAGTGTGGAATTATGGTGGTTATGTTGATATTGGATTAATTGATACAATGAAAGATATGATTGTTAACTTTATCGGAGCTGTTGCTTTTTCTGTTTTTGGATTCTTGTATTTAAGTGGAAGAAGTAAATTCGCCAAACGATTCATTCCAACACATATGGCTAAAAAGACTAGCAAATGATAATAGTTAAATATAAACCTGTTGATTCTTAATGAAAAAGAAGCAACAGGTTTTTATTTTTGGATTGGACGGACCTAAAAAGCCACAAGCGTATTAACACGCTTGTGGCTTTTTAGAAAATATTACACTTGCCCAAGCATGACTTGAACAACTAATGAGACAATGACAACGATGGCTGAGATAATAAATCCATGAAGCATGGGTGCGAAACCAGATTTTTTAACATCTTTAATATCTGTTTTTAACCCAATCGCTGCCAAAGCAATCACCATAAAGAATTTAGAACAACTTGCTAGTGACTTGCTTAAGGCCACAGGAATTAGGCCGACACTATTAATAACGGCTGCTAGTAAGAAGAGTAAAATGAACCATGGGAATATTTTTTTTAGATTTACTTTTTTCGAAGGTACAACGCCTTGATCCACATGATTCTTTAATTTGATTCGTTCATTGATATACGAAAAGGCAAGCACAACTGGAATGATAGAAAGCGTACGTGTTAGTTTTACAATCGTTGCAAAGTCACCAGCTGCATTGCTATAGGCATACCCAGCAGCAACGACTGATGAGGTATCATTGACTGCAGTTCCTGCCCAAAGTCCAAATGCCATATCACTAAGACCTAAGTAAGCGCCCATGATCGGGAATAAGATAACCATGACCACATCAAAGATAAACGTAGCCGAAATCGCATAAGCCACATCTGTATCGTCGGCATCAATAACTTGTGACAGCGTTGCAACAGCAGTTCCACCACAAATTCCAGTACCAGCTGAGATTAAAGAACTTAGCTTCCAGTTGATTTTAAATAATCTACCGAATAAGTATCCAAATCCAAATGCTGCAGCTAAAGTAAAGATCATCACAATAATCGAATATTTACCAACCTCGATAATTTGACTGATACTTAAGCTTGTTCCTAACAAGATAATGGCAAATTTTAATAAAGATTTCGAGCTAAATGTAATCCCTGGTTTTAATTTAGTTGAATCTTTAATAAAGAAGTTAATGGCCATCCCCATTAATAATGCGAAGACACTTGCCCCAATAATATGAATGGATTGATTCAGTAATGTTGCAATAATCGCAATTAAAATAGAAAGCAATAGTCCGGGAACTAATTTTTTCATGTCAAAACCTCCCAATTTGTTATATATTTACAATATCACGCAAGAGGTATAAAATAAAATTATATATTTTTATACAGGTATAAAAAAAACTTATCACTAAAGGGGGACATATGTTAGATTATCGGCTATTAACATTCATTGATGTTTGTGAAAGTAGAAGTTTCACAACAACAGCGCAAAATCTCTGTATGACACAACCTGCCATCACACAACATATAAAATATCTAGAACAGAAATTTCAAACTAAATTGATTAGGTATGAAGGAAAAAAGATGCAAATAACAGAAGCAGGCGACGTTATATTGAAATTTGCACGAAAGACGCAAGCCTTATCTAAGGAAAAAGAAGCGGACTTAGAAAAAATCAAAACAAAGCAAATTAAGCTAAACTTCGGTGCCACCCTGACAATCGCTGACTTTGTGATGCCTTGTATTATTAAAGAATATGCTAAAACGAATCCTGAGAGTAGGATTAATTTTATTGCCGATAACACAAAGCATTTAATCGAGAAATTAAAAAGTGGGCACATTGCGTTTGCCTTCATTGAAGGATATTTTGATAAAGATGAATTTGAGCACCATTTACTAAAGACAGATCAATTTATATTAGTCACATCTCCAGACCATCCATTAACAAAAAAAGAGTCACTTGAATTAGAAGATGTGGCTTCATCAAGAGTGATTGTTCGAGAAAAAGGATCGGGGAGTCGCGATATTTTAGAAAAGTTGCTTGCCAATAAGAATGCGTCATTAAATTTATTTGACTACGTGATGGAAATCGGAAATGTCACGATCATTAAAGAGCTCGTGAAAGAAAATTTAGGCGTCACCTTTATTTATAAGGATGCCATTCGTGAAGAATTGGCGAGTGGGGTGTTAAAAGAAGTGGTACTTAATGATGTTTATCTAGAGCGAGAATTTAATTTTGTCTTTTTGAAATCAAGCTTAAACAAGCCTCAATATTTAGACTTTTTAAATTTTGCAAGAGGTGTTATTAAATAGTTTGCAAACTCATACACTAACCAGATAGGATAAGTTGGAAGGTTATAAAGGGGGAAACAACGTGTTGAAAATGGAAAGTGAGCATTATATCTTTCATTATCATTTAGATAGTTTGGCACATCAAGAAATCAAGCAGATTGTAAAGACGCAAGAACAGTGTTATTGCTATATTTGTGGTGTTCTAGGCGTTGGCTTAAAAGATAAAATCGAGTATTTTCTCTGCAAGACGGCCCAAGAGGTTGGGTAGTATTATGGAGATGATGAGCCATGTCATGCTTTTGCAAGACATCCCAATCAGGTGTTTGCAGTTTATAATGAAAACGTGAAATGTATTGGATTTCATGAAGATGCGCATTTAATTTCATATCAATTAAATAGGCCACTCTCTGTTGCGATGCGTGAGGGATTAGCGATGTTTTTTGATAAAAAATGGTGGGGAATCTCTAATTTAGATTGGACGATTTTTTATGTCAAAAGTGAATCTATTGGTTCAATAAGGGAGTTTTTTAAAGATGATCACTTTTACCAATTAGGATGTGAATTGACATATCCTGTGATGGGACAGTTCACAGAATATTTAATCTTAACATTTGGAATAGACGCCTATAAACAATTTTATCAATATGAAGGGGAGACAGTACTATCGCATTTTCAATCTATTTTTAAGAAACCAGTGGCAGCGGTTGAAAAAGAGTTTATGGCTTATCTAAATTTATTTGCATTAGATGAAATCGTTGAACAACGGTTAAGGGAGTTGTTAGAAGATGCAAAGAAAGGATCCTAATCAATCGGAATGGAATTGAAATATATCTCGTTTCGAGATAGTGAGTCAATGACTTGACAACTTTAGGTTCATCCCAATGCTACAAGTTAACACGAAACCGCTTTGTAGTTAAATCTAAACAAAAACTTAAAACGAAAAGAGATGATCTTCCACGCGGGATCATCTTTTTTTACATTATTTTTTACGAATGGACAAAAACTTTATAAAATCTTTAAAAAGTTTTCATAAGATAAGCTTGTTAGTGAGAATTTACGAATTAAAGGAGCGAATAAAGCATGGCAGATATATTAAATGTTTTGCATGTTAGTAAAAAAGTAAGAGGTAAATTATTATTGGATGACGTGAGTTTCACTGTTGGAAAAGGAGAAATATGTGGGTTTGTCGGACCCAATGGGGCGGGGAAAACAACGATGATTCGAGCCATCACTTCGCTGATAAAACCGACATCAGGGCAAATCAAATTAAACGGATATGAGGTCCAAACACAAAGAAAAGACGCACTCAAAGAAATCGGTGCTATTGTAGAATCACCAATCTTCTTTGCCCATATGACAGGAGAAAAAGCTTTGCTGAATTTAGCACTATTAAACGAGGAGATGAACCAAGCACAGCGGATTCAAAAAGTGGAAGAGGTACTTGCCATCGTGGGGTTGTCAGAACGAAAAAAAGATAAAGTATCGACGTACTCGTTAGGCATGAAACAACGACTTGGCATCGCGCAAGCTCTTTTAAATAACCCAACCGTCATAATTTTAGATGAACCGGCAAATGGACTTGACCCACTCGGATTAGTCCAATTGCGAGAACTAATCGTAAGACTTAACCAAGAACACGGGATCACTTTCTTTATCTCAAGTCATCTCTTAGATGAACTGCAACGAATCTGTACCCATTTTGTCATGATTCAAGATGGGAAAGTGATTTGGAAGGGCGATAAAGAGACATTATTTGGATATGCCAGTCAGGGCGAATCGCTTGAATCCATTTATTTGAAAATGATGCAACAAAGTTAAGGAGGATAAAATGATGGCTATTTGGTTAAATGATATCAATCGTGCGTTTAGTAAAAAATCATTTTGGTTTAGTTTGGCATCCATTCCCTTAATGGTAAGTCTCATGGCGTTTCAATCTTTGAAGGCTAATACATTGGTTTCTTCTTCGTATTTAACAACCGTTGAAACGTTTGCCTTGTATACGCCAAGACACAAAATATTTACGCTGTATTTATTTTCAATGGTTATTTTATTTGTCGTGACCGCTATTGCCCAAGAATTTGAATCTGGAGAAATCCGGTTTATCTTGATGAGAGGGGTTAGTTGCCTCACCTTGTTTTGGGTAAAATACATCACAATTATGATCCAATTAGTGATCTTTATCATCACTTACGTCGGATGTAGCTATGTCATAGGGGGAATGTTTTTTGAGAAGGGCGTACAAATTGAAAGTTTCTTAAGCGAAGAGTTACTTAGCTCAAATGAAGTTTTTAATTTAACGGTTGCCTATTATGTTTTAGTTTTTGTTATTCTGGCTGTTTTTGCACTGCTCGTCGCAGCTGTTGGAATCGTAACTAAATCGGCAATCTTAACGACTACTTTAAGTTTAGTGTTTGTTTTAATATCGATGGGTTATTTTGTATTCATCTCTTTGTTATATAGCTATGGTTTAACATTTTTTGGATTAACTGGACCAGAAGCTAATTTACTTTCACTTGTTTTAATGCAATTGAAGGGAATTTATGAAGTATTAGGTGGGTCAATGAATCTATTTAGGTTTGGCGCCATCGTATTAATCGGGTATAGCCTCATAAGTGGGGGAATTGCTAGTTACCTCACGCTAACAAGTGACCAATTTCTTTAGGAAGAAGGAACAATATATGAAAAATCTAATGAAGTGTGAACTGCAGCGACAATTTTCAAAAAAGTCTGTAACAATCTTTTTTATCTCATTTCTTGTTTTTATCGTTTTGTGTTTATTTAATTTAACATTTGGTGTTGGGTTTTATGATCCATTGGTGGTCACACCTTTGGATGGATTGAATTTTGCCCCCTTTATCTTACGTGATTTTCATCTGTATCTCATTTTTATCTTATGTCCTCTCATTGTGGTTCAATCGTTTAATGCGGAGTATAAAACAGGAGCGTATCGTATGGTCATGATTAGACCGCATTCAAAATTAAAATTATATATTGCAAAATTTATAGGGTGTGTGATCCCTTTGCTCATATTTTTAGCGCTTGCCTATTTGACGGCAACACTTATTGGTTACCTGATCTTACCAACGCCTTCAACTACTCTGTTTTTCTATGAGGAATTTACGTTTAATAGCGGCCAAATATTTTTATTCAATAGTTTGTTTTATCTCATAGAAGGAATCATCTTAATGGGTGTCATGAGTCTGATGTCATGTATCAGTCTGTTCATGCCAAATGCAATTGTTGCGTACATGGGAAGTTTGTTTGTGATCATGGGAATCGGTTTTTCAAGTGTGAAATTTGAGTTTTTTGTGAGTTCAACTAAAAGTATTTTTGATCTATTATTAAACTTAGGGCAAGGTGGATATGGTATAATTTATATACTTGTAGCCCTATGTGTGGGCAGCATAATTTCGATTTATCAATTTACCA
>JBOFCV010000135.1:0-6049 GCA_051646305.1 Turicibacter sp. | reverse complement strand
TCCCATCATCCCTCCTAACAATATATGTGTTATTTGGTAATATTTCGACAACTTTACCTTTCTGTAAAAATCTTCACTTTTCATATTTGCTCCTATTCCCAAGGTTTTCCTTACTTGCAATTAGTACGTTCTGGTCTTTAACAAACTTTTAATCGTACCCACTCTTAAAACTTGTTGCATAAGCCCTATATCTGCTGTTTAGGGCCAAGAGATCAGGATAATTCTTTGTAATTGCTTCCATTAGTGTTCTTTTATCCCCGTGTGATACGAATTGTTATAAATCTTCACCACTTCATCTAGTTTACGCTGTGTATTCTCACCTTGCATTTCATACATTCCTTCTCATAATGTTCTTATTACTCGCTCAACTCTTCCGTTTGATTTATGTGACTCGATCGATACCAGGTTGTGTATGATGTTTTTTGACGATAAATATTCTTTAAACAAACTATTTGCAAATTTCCTTACATTGTCGGTTATTATTTCCTCCGGTTTCCACTTTTCTGTCCATTTTTTTAAAACATTAAGGATTGTGTCTGCTCTTTTATCCCTTATAGTTTCTGCCAACACAAATCTAGTATAGAGTCTATCCCAACAAGTACAAAATCATTTTCGTGCCCTAAATTCATTAAATCCAACGCAATTATTTGTAATTCTCTTTTTGTCTGAACCAGTTCGCTTCCACCGTCCCTCTTCCGATTGTTTACCTTGCAGATTGGACATTTCTTAATAAAGTTTTCAACAGTCTTCTTAATTCCAATCCAGTAGTAATCTTTCTTAAGAGCATAGTAAGTACGCTCAACACCTCGATGATTTGTCAGCTCGTGTACTCGCTTACTATATCCGTTCTATCCTCCACATTCGGTATTATACACTTCTTTCCACTATCAAACACCCCAAATTCTTGGCCTTCTTCCTTTACCACGTGTTTATTGATTTTGCATTTTGAATTTTAGTTCCTCTCTCTGTCCATATCTTATTCTCTTCTTCGTAGATTCTCAATAAAGCATCCGGACCTACCGAATTCTCTGGTGGCCGATGTTCAATTCAAAATCGAATTCCTGTATTAATTCAATCCACCTGTTTATTCTATTGTTTTTGAATGTAGGATTGCTTCTAATGTCCTTAAGCGCTTTATGACCTGTTACTAGCTTGAATCTCCTACCTCTTAATTCATATTCGAATTTCTTCACTGCCCAAAACATAGCCAACATTTCTTATTATGAAATTCCTCATTTCATCTCCGCTGGGGTAAGTTTCTTACTTGCCCATTGTATTGGCAGTAATTCGCCATCTACTTCTTGCATCAAGACTGCTCCAAGTCCAACATTGCTTGCATCCGTTTTTAAAACAAAACCCTTATCATAATTTGGTAAAACTATCCTCTGCATGGTCAGGATTGCTTGCTTTGTCTTGTAAAAATTATCTTGCAGCACCTCTGTCCATTTCCATGTCTTACTGTCCCCTCTCAAACTACTAGTTAGCTTTGCCGTGATATTAGCAAAGTCTTTGATGAAGGATCTGAAACAACCTCCAGTCCCAATAATAGCCTAATTCTTTCACATTACTAGGTTCTTAATATGTTCACATCTCGTTTTTATCAATTGAATTTGGTGTCTGAAACTTTCCATTTATAGTAACACCCAACAGCATAACTTCATTCTGTGCAAACTGTATCTTTTCCTTATTTACCTTCAATTTCTTTTCACTTAACTTTTCTAGTACTCTTCTAAGTCTTGTATCGTGGTCTGACGGCTCTTTCCGATACAAAAATAACATCCATATAAACACTAACACCATCACCTAGCTCACTCTCCAACACCTTTGTAAGCACCCGTTGTAACATTTGTGGAGCGTTTTTATAGCCCATAACCATTGAGTTCCACTCGTATATTCTAACATCAAACTCAAATGCTGTTTTATGTTTGTCGGCTTCGTCAATCTCAATGCTATAAAATCAATCCTTTAAGTCCAAAACAGTAAAAAAAACTATAGCCTTTTGATGCATTTATGACCTTATTAATTGTCTTCAATTCATATGGTTCTTTTTCACAAAGATCATTACATGCCATGAAATTTGAAACCAGTCATATTGAACCGTTTGATTTCTGTAAAGCTCAAATGGGGTTTCTCCATTCACTATTCGATCTTCGTACTACCCCCTTTCTTCTAAATCCCTTATATAGCTACCCGTGTCCTTTCTTAATGCTTGAGGTATCGCAACGCCTTTCTTTACTGCTTTTGCACCTTTTTTCGTTCTTATGGTGCACTTTTCTAAACTACAGAATTCTATCTTCTTATGAGGTTTGGAGAATACATTTTTAAATTTTTCTAAGATCTCCTCATTATTGTTATGGCGATTCCAGGCCGCTTGTTACGTTTCTGATTCTTAAAGGTACGGATTCACCCTTTTCAGCTAAAATAGCGTTCTCCGCTTTTTGCTTTTCTTCGCTTCTTATTCTAGCCACTATTCTTTCGTATGTGTAATCACATTCTCGTGTATTGTGATTCAACTTCCCACATACCTTACATCATGCACTACTTGGCTTCCAGAATCCTTTATTCTGGTTTATGTCTGCAGGTGCCTTCTCTCTTCTAATTTCAGCTTTGATCATTTTCTCTCAATATCTGTTTGCCTTCAGTCGCAGCTCCTGTGTATGGATCGCCTCATCTTTAAGGCCTGCATCTGCAATGATGCCCGTCCACTCGCATACCATCGAGTCATTTGAAATTATAAATTCTCGCAGCTTCTTGCTGCTCCTATGTATTCTGAATACAGTCAGCTGTCTTACATTTTTAATGCGGAACTTTGTCCTATCCTACTCGATGACCTTTAATACCTTTAATAGATCTTTGGTTATTGAGCCAACAACATTCTTCTGAACATTTACTTTGATCGGTGTTGCCATGTGATCGTTTCCAATCATCGGTTCATTTATTTACTAGGCTATAACATCTATGATAAATTAATATGTTCTAAATGTTGTTGCACTATATAAAATTAATTCCATCATGATTCATAACCCATCTAATTCTCGTGAACAATTTAATAAACCTATAATTTCGAAAATATAATGTTGTGTCCTGAGACACATTGGAAATTAGATTATTCAGAAAAAACATGGTTTAATTATTTCATCTGTATATATAGTTTCATGATCATTATCTAGATTGCATATTGCAATACCAAGAAGTGTGATTATTACTCTATTTAATTGATCATTATTTATTTTATTTAATCGGAAAGAGAGTTGATGATGTGTACAACATATAGCATGTTATATTTGACAGTTTAGAATTATCTTACCCCTGTAAAAATGGCATGGGATTTTTATCTTGTGGGGGTTTATAAGTGTTGTTTAGAATGCCATTAATTGGCGAATAACCAGCATTTAATGGTGCGTAATAAATATTCCAACAAATCTCTATTATCCCATCACAACTATAAGAGATAATTTATTAATTTATTTATCAGTCATGCTTAAAATGATATGTGCATTATACCAAACATAGCAGATCGTAATAGAAAATATCATTATAACCAAAATAATAATGGCTATGTGATGAATAGTCAATCCAATCGCCTTTATAGTTCTCGAGAAATTGCAAATGTCAATTGAAGTTTACATGTTGTAATAAATCGTCAAGATTATCAATGGTTTTTCAAACCTGATAATAATCCAATTTTAAACCAGCATTAAAGCTTGTTCTTGTTTCCTTGATTAGCCCAAAAAACTCGATTTATTTATACAAAACACATATTTTTCAACAACCAAAGCTCTTATGTGTATGGTCGGGGGTGTGAGGTTTTTCATGATTAAATGTAATTGGTTTTACATGGTGTGTTTTATCAGGTAGAATAGTCTAAATGAAGATTGTTTGAGTTATCAAAGAATCAAATTTCTTTGAAAAAGGCGGCATGTTTATTTATTGCCGCCTACAAAACCACAAGAAACGAAAGTCAATAATTACACACGGTGCTAGGCATACCTATAGAACCTCATATCCAATCAACAAAATAATAAAAAATATGCAAACATATCCACGTTAAGGCTTTTAGTACAGAAGATTTAGCTGGGCTAATGTCAAATGCCCAACAATGATAACAAAAGACCACACAATGTTTTTTCCACAGCTGTCACATTTTATTTTAACAGCCGGGTTTTCACCATAGTTAACACCGAGAGATTTCGGTCAATGGGGTTTGTTGAACTGATAAAATAATTGAAACATGTTACATCATATTTAACCACGAATGGATGCTTTTTACAGACAAAACACCTACAAACAATAGTAACTAAACAATCACATATCGGTAAATCACAATTCTGCGCGTTTTCTGGGGAAAGCTCAACAGGTTAAACCTTAATCGAACTCCGGATTTACGTTTAATCAGTCATTTAGACGAAAATTTTGAGATAGACTATCAAATTTATTTTCCGCTGAAAGAACAACACCTATTCAGCACCAACACGACATTATCACCAAGAAACCCGACTTTTTTATCTGGTCCACAACATTCACACTAACTTCTAAAGTCTTAACCTCCTTCACGCCTATAACCTCATCAGGTACAACAAAACACCATTTCTAACATCCAAAACACATCCTAGTATCGATCTAGATTTACTATTTTGAGCTATAGATATCGTATATTTATTTATTAACGGTTAATTGAGTCAATAAGGATTCAATAGGGTGTTTTCGTTACCACCAATCTTTACTTTCAACACTTTCCCTATCGTACAACTATCGGTTTTTCATTATCGTTATATTTTTCGTTTCCTTTCTAATTTTTCATGTTTCTTATCGCTTTCGGAAATTTGTTCTTTGATCTTATCAGTAAAGTTTTAGTTAATTGTTTATTTGAAACGAACAGTTCACTAAGATGGTTAATCTTCAAAAAAGGTGGTATAACAACCTATTGCCATCAGTCAGAAGTTGTTTTGAGTTCGAGGGAAGAATATTGAGTTAAAATAAGTGGACCATTGGATACAAAATAGATATTGAATTTTATCGCAACCAAAAATAAAATGATTCATATCTCTACACCAATATCGGCTAGTTTTTGACATGATAAGATCGGTGTTTTCCTACTCATCGCATAATGATCATTCTAACTAGTACCCGTATAATCGAGTTAAATAAGGTGGCTGATCAGTATTATGATCGATTTAGCTTAAAACTATTTTTTACTTTGTATTCATTTTCACAATAGGGTCTAAATTAAAATTGAATAAACTCTTATCATTCCTCATCAGTATAAATATTTATTGTTCTCTATTTATATTTTTAAAACTACCAAAAGTATAACCCATACTTTCGAAATGTCATACTTTGGAATTTATAAGAAGTTTGCTAAGAATGGTGCTTTTATTATCGGGTGGGTTTGTTTATGTATAAAGGTATGTCTTTGCGCAGATGGTGAACGCAGGCAGAATTATATATCGGAATCAAGCCACGGTCATTTTTTAGGTGATGAGTCAAGTTATAAACCGGAATCGAATTTAAAGTCTAAATTTAAATGGAGCCAAGTTTCCATATCACGTAGAGACCAGTTTATAATTAAGCCAGATAAAGGATATAGGGTTAGATCTAATCCTAATACTAGTGGTGGATATGAATTGAACGAACAGTTCAAAAAAAGTGAGGAAGATCAGATGCGTCAACAGTTAGAACAAAGCGAAAAATTTAAATTGTGTGGGTTACCAAAAGAACATTTTAAAATAGTATGGGAAGAAAAATCCGAGGCAAAACCTAGTGACGAAGAATTTAAAGAAACTTATATACAAAATATTAAATCTGCAATCGAGGAAAATACTTGTAATATAACCTTTGAAGTGGTGCGAGAGTGCAATATTCGAGAGTTGGAGCTAAAAGGCAGATGGGATTGGAGAATAAAATATAAAGAGGGTAGTTTACTTGGAAAATTCTATATTCTATCAAAAATCCACCTAGGTCTAGTCCATTCATTTGAAAAGATATTAGACAATCAGATCGCAGTAAAAACGGAAAATGTTCATTCCAAACCAATGGATGGAGGCATTCA
>JBOFCV010000103.1:0-5309 GCA_051646305.1 Turicibacter sp. | reverse complement strand
CAATGCCTTCTACTCGGTGATTCTCCCCCCGTAAAAAAGACTCTAGACAGCCTTGAAAGTCACCATTGAAATTTTCTGTTTCTTCTTTAGTAAGGTAAAGACACGGATACATTTCAAAACTTTGCGATGACTGAGTACCTAGATACTGTGCTCTTTCATGAAACTGATTAGCAAGAGTCGGCGAGCAAAGTAAGTCACAATCCATAAAAAAAATGTAATCCGCGCTACATTGTTTTACCGCAACATTCCTATACGCACCTGGTGAGAATGTAATTCTGCCATCGTAAAGCGGTATATTAACAGCATTGTTAATCTCCGCAATCTGCGGCATAGGCGCATTGCTCGTAATCAAATGACACCCAATGTGGCTAATGCTATTAACAGCCATTTCTAGCCGCCGCATAAAATACTTATCATTACCTCGCCCTTGGTTTGTATGCACGGGTGTTATTGATTGTATAGAGCATTCATTCCTTTTGAGCATTTATCTCTCCAAATAAATACATACGAAAATTACGTAAGATTAGTGCTACAAATTGAGCATTGATAGGCAATGCCGCAAATTTGCGGCATCCATTAGAGCCAAATAGAATCGTTGAGCACACCATAGGTCATTTTTGTAGCACCGTTTGGCCTTGTATGCATTGCAGAATCTGTTCAAATGACTGATCGTTGCCAGCCCGTCGCCGATGATAAGGGTGAGTAAACGGGCGCGGATGCCACTGGTGCACCAGAAACCAGCCAGCAAACAGATGGGGTAGCGCATAATAGCTGAAAATAGCGCCGAAACCCCTGATAATCCCCCGGATGCTGTGCCTTGATATTCAGGGCATAGTCATCCGGCCTCGGCCCGATGGGGAAATGACGGGTGAGCCGGTCAATCAGTTCAAGATCTTCGCCGCCATGGCCGACAAACTGCTCGCGATTCATCAGCAAGCAACTGCTGGCCAGGGCGATTCCCTCAACCCGGTGATTTTCTCCCCGCAAAAAGACTCCAGGCAGCCCTGAAAATCCCTGTCAAAGTGCTCTGTCTCTTCCTTGGTCAGATTAGAGACAAGAGTACATTTCAAATTTATTTTCTGCAGATTAATTCGCCTTTTTGATCAGACCGAAAATATGAACCATTAAACTATTACGGGCCAACAAATCCACATCAAATAAAAATACTTTCTCCTTTGTCACAGAACTGATAATTATATAGCTTTCTACTCATGAATAAAAAATCCAATCTGAAATGAAAAGAGGGGAAAGTACATTTGTGCTTAAAACATAGCTTGCACTACTCTAACAATGCTATTACCTAAAGCTGACGCACAACGTCATATTTATTTTCACTAGACGAGCATAGTACTATGCTTGTCAAGGCAACTAGATATATCAAAGTGCAATCTTATAATAAGATGATAATTGCCTTGTAACTAAAATAAATTCTTCCCAGTCATTTCTTGTATACGGCTCAAGGCCATAACTCATACACTTATGGTAAAAATGGGGTTTCAACTCACTTGGTAAATTTATATAGAAGTTTGTATTTATTCTCTCATAGAAATCCAAACTCAGTTTTTTTGATATTTCAATGAATTCAAAAGGTATATTATTTATCGTGTGTGACGCAATGTCATATCCTGCATACTTAATTATATATAAAGAGAGAAAATCAGCAGCAAAATTTTGGCCAAAAGTGAAATGCTGCTTTGTTGGGGCTGGTAATTTTTTTATGTTGAGCGGTACTCCATGTCGCTTGGTCATTATCTCCGCTAATACTTGCTTGCGATATCTTTTCTCAGTTCCCGGTTCAGCTAGAGAGTCAAGCGATTCAGATACCATGTCTGGCATTGCCTGAGCAATAACATGCATTGTGGCCACTTCGCTCAACCCTAGGGTGTAAGGCGCATTCATCATTCCTGCAGCAGAAAAAGGAGGAAACGTCACATTTTTGGCTGCAATAGGTAATCTATCAAAGTTATTAGGCGATGCTTCTAGAATACCACCAAAAGTATTGAACTTAGTATTGTAGTGTGCGGATGTTAATATAGATCCAATACCCATGAAACTCCAGGAATTGCTTCTCAAAGGAGTGTCAATGATATTAGTGCTAACAACTACAGGGTCAAACTTGGCGAAAAATGCCTTCTCCCTTCCAAAGCGACCACCAAAGTCCATTGAAACCAAGTTTATATTGTCAGGCATAAGGCAAAGTGCAGATAGTGAGTCAAAACCACCACTAAAGTTAAGAGTAGTACTATCCCTTGGCATTACTAAGTATTCAAGAATACCATTACTTAAGCCATTAACAAAAAAACCACTCAATGTGAAGTCTTTTATTTTATCAAACATATATGGACTTACATCCAAGTCCATCGTTATTTCTGAGTAATTATTTCTCCCACATAACGTGCTCAGAGACAATGCAATTAAATCATTGTGTAACACAATCTCCTTGTTAAGAGAGAAGTGCACCGGCCACTTATTTATAACATCATTTTGCTCTTCTATTATGACAGTGGTAAATCCAGTGCCGGATATATTAATTTCACTAAAAGTAATTTTTTTCATTTAGAAGACTCTTTAGATATCTGTTCAAGAATATTAGTCGCTGCATTAACATCACCAGCTTTACTTATGTATTTAATTCCCGCGATTTTAGAAAGTGCACTGTCATTTTCCACAATTGCCCATATGGCGGAGTTAACCCCTATATAGTCACTAAGTTTTGACGGTAGGTACGGGTTAACCCCCTTTTCTTTTTTAACTATGGAGTCATTCACTATGAGGCAATCAAATACGTTAATGACTTTAAGAAAATCCAGATAATCTAAATAGCCATTTATTTTTATATAATCTGTTAGACCACTCTCTTTAACAAAAGAGATAGCTTCATCTTGCTGCTCAGTAAAAACATGAAGAATAATATCCTTGCGGCAATTATTTTTATACGAATTCAGTGCTTGAACCACATCGTCTAAATTCCTCTTGGAGTAGAAAGCTCCAAAATAACCAATATTTTTTACATTTTCATTTATCAGGTAGTCAGCATTCCCAAGGGTATAATAAAATGGTTCTAATGTTGGGTGCCTTGATATTATTGCCTTGCTCAATACAACATCTTTAATTCTATCATCACTGATCATAGAAAGCATATAGTCTCTCTGATTAGCACACGTGAATATTATTTTATCTGCATAGATATAAGGTAAAACTTCACACCAAAAATAAAGGTTATCATTATCTTTATACTGTAATAGAAGTGAATCGTTCTTTTTTGATTTCCCATAGACATTGCTATTAATAAAGTCCAGGTCTAGTTTTGAATATCTTTCTTGAGATTTGATATCCCATAATATAGGGTCGGAAAACTCAGCGGTCCATTTCAGTTCCGGTTTTGCCTGTTTGACGAGGAAGGCGGCAAAATGGGATGCGGGCCACATAGCTCGACTATATATCTTTTCATAATTAGATTGCTTTCTTGTTGCCCACTTTAGTGTCTCAAGAGCAAAACCATAGATTCCTGACCAATTTGCGAAAGTTGACGGCGTGTTAACAATCTTTCTCTGCTCGATGAGATCATTAACGAGAAGATTAAGATCGTTAGATATATTTCTCACTTTACTCATGTTGTTATACACAACATCGACAATCTCACCTTCGGATCTAAGTCTCTTCGCCATAACACAAGCACTCGTGTCAACATAAGGCGGGAAGCAATAAGATATAACTAAAGACTTGGATTTACCTCTGTTAATAACTTCATAAGAGAAATCCTCAAGTGATAGTCTCTTCAATTCAAGAATCAATTCTTCCTTGTATCCTGGAAACTCATTTAAGAAGTTCTTAATAAAAGTGCACTGTGCATTTATTTTTGACTGAATAAATACCGATTGTTCTTTATCGTATGAAACCGCCTGTAATGACTTCAACTCCTTAATAACTTGCAGGCGTTGACGCACACAGAAATCAAAGGTTGACTTTTGCCGTGAAACTGAATTATGAGTAATACGCCTAATGTAAAAAGCATCATCTGACTCAGGAACCGCTCTTATTTTTGGCTTAAATTTAGACATGTAATCACAAAAGAAAACGACGTCTTCACCGCTACGTAAATGTGAAACAAAACTTACTTTTTTGAGATGGTGGGTCGGCAACAATTTACATGCTATCATTGTTGTAATAGCAGTAACATCATTGTAAGAAATTGTAGCTTTAGTTGATGCCAATAAATATTGTTTATTGGCATCATTATCTTTTATTAAATTACCAGTATCATTTAAGTCATGAATACCGGCAATAACGATTGTGTCTGTAGAACTTTTGTTATATAGAGACTGGATATAGCTCTCAGTCAACATATCATCGTTATCTAAGAATATTGTGAATTTTCTATCAGCATAACTGATTGCAATATTTCTTGCGTTTGATGCACTAGGGGTTGCATCATGATGTATAAATACATCTATATCCTGATTGTTTTTCTTAAACTCTTCATATAATGGGAGAGAACTGTTGTCATCACCATTTACAATGATAATTACCTGAATCAATGATTTTGATATTGTCTGTTCTACAATTGAATTCAACATATCCGGTATAGTATCGTTCCCTTTATAGCTTGGAACAATGATACTTACACCATCTTTGAGGGACTGAAACTCTTGATCCAGCTCCTGCTCATAAGTCGCAGGTTTTTCGTCCAAAACTAATTTAAAACCGTTTAATATAGTTATCTCGCCCTTGGATTGCCAAGTTTGAAGACCTATTAATATAGTACCCACTTCAGATGGAGGAGTAAGCATAAGATGCAGTTCATTTCCCACATCACTAGTATCAAGATAAATATACCTTCCTACTGTTGCAGATATATATGTGTTAGGTATATAACCTAACAATTCACTACCGTCACGTCCAATATATATTATACGAGCGAGAACATCCTTATATTTTACAGCGAATGACAAGGAGAATGTAAATTTAATCTCATCTTGATCTACTGGAGTAAAGCTAAACCATAATGGTTCTTTGCTAAGTGGAATATATACATCATCATTAATCGTTGGAATGAGCTTTAAGGATGGCTCTTTATACCTATCAATAGAATTTAGGTTGCTTATAAACTTAGGTGGTATTTGTACCGAGCTTGACCTATCAGATAATCGTCGAGATTTCGCAATCTTTTTAATTGAATATAATTTCCTAAGCAAGGTCATTACACTCTCATTTTTTTTTCGGTACATAATCAATGCATTACCCAACAAGAAAGATATTGATTTCCTTGTTTTCTCTAATCTCACCCTTTCCTTTTCAAGTTCAACTTG
>JBOFCV010000089.1:0-4040 GCA_051646305.1 Turicibacter sp. | reverse complement strand
CCCATGCAATCATACGATTACTTGCAACAAAATGTCTTCTTGCCCCTTTATATAACCATAATCCACTTGCATAGTAATCTGTAATAACGGTATAAATCGGAATTTTAAATCCTTTTTCTTCTAATTTATATAATGATGTCACAGGGAAAACACTAATGATGACATCGGGTTCATACGTTTCAATTTTATTCTTAAGTGAACGAATTCCAAATTCAATGTATGGCTTTAAAATTTTGGCATGGATACTATCGTACATCGCGTGTGATGATCCATAATAAAGCATTCTATAAACATCTTTACCAATTGGCTTATAACTTTTTAAATAAGCTTTTTGTAAAGTTTTTGATAAAGTAGGAAACTCCTGAGAATATAAATCGTATTCTTCCACCGATACATTTTCAAATTTATTAAATTCTTGTTTGAGTGAATCTGAAACTTGTAAATGCCCACTACCGAAAGGAGCTGTTAAAATTAATATTTTTTTGGCTTTAGTCATAAAATCTCTCCTATCTACATACAAAGCGATAAGTATTTCACATTTATAGTAGCACTGCCTGAATCTTAAATGCCTCGATACGGCAGTATCCTATAGTCCTATTATAAAATTTTAAAATGCAAAAAATTTAATAGGGCTTATATAAGACACATTAAATTTCTTAATGTAAAAACACATAAATTTATAATATCACAAATTCAACACTCTATCTATAAGACTTCAAAACTTTACCAATCTTAGACAAAAAAAACCGGGGGCCATGAACGTTCGCTTCACTCTACGAGGATGCGCCTTTGGTATGAGATCCAAAATTAGAGATTTCGCTTTTTTTTTGTTGTGATCGCTTCGCTCCCAGATCATACACCTCTGGTGTGAGATTTGAATTTTCTATTTACCTTTTATGATAAAATACTTTTTCAATACTTAGATTGTAGCAGTATATCCTTTAACTTTTTCAATATCCTTTAAATTTAGTGTCACCATTTCTAGCAAATATATGAAGCGCTCTTAATCAAATCTAAAAATATTTCAATTTACTAATTTAATTTAGTTCAAATCAAAGATAATTTTTTTGACTTAATGTGTTAATACAGTCATTGTATCCTTCCTTAAAACTGACAAGCGATTTAAAATTCCTTAAACAAAACAAAAAGGCAGTATCAATGTCAACAATTACTGTTTGGATTGATACTGCCTCTTTTATGAATTTATTTATTTTTGATATGGTATTCCTAAATAGTCAACCGTTGCTTTAACAACTGATTCAGCCCATTTTTCCCAATTAGTTGACCAAGCTAAGTTGTCTGTTGGATTATCAAGATAAGCATACTCAATCAAAATCGTCTCAGCCCCATAATTAGGAATTTTCTTATAAGCACTATTGTATTCTAGTAACGTCGTCGACTGACTCAACTGCCCACCCGTTTCTCTGATGATATATAAGAAATCCATATATGGATTAATACAACCCTTTGGATTTAAAACATCTGCTGGCGTACACGCATAATAACGTTTATAAGATCCTTCCGACACTCTAAATTCATTTTTCTCTGAATCTCGTGCAACACGTCCAATAGATTTTAATGAATTTGAAATAGCATTTGCCCAATCATTACTTGAGATAATCGAACTATAAATTTCAAATCCACTTAACGATTTATCAAATGAATTCAAGTGATTAGAAATCATATAATTCGAACGATAACGATAAACTTGCTCCACACGACCTTCATTATAATAAGGAGATTCAGCATAATCAAAATTCCCCTCACCCGCAGGATCAAGATCTTCTGTACGCGTCATTTTTACCTTTAAATCATGCTCTTCTAATCGACTTGCGATATATTTAGACAATTTCAACACTTCTGTTGCTTCCTGTAAATCTAAATACGCTGTCCCTGTATCCAATCCCCCATGACCAGGATCAATTAAAATATCATACACATTATCAGGCGTTTGCAAAACATTTTTTACAGTAATCGCTAAAACACCCATATGCGTTTCAACCGTAATTTGTTTAGCAATTCCCTCACGTCTAATCGTATACCATACATCGTAAATCGTCTCACTCGTATAAACTGGCAAGTTATTAAACTGTACTAAATACTGACCTTCCTCAAGCCCACTTAAATCAATCCCCATATTCGCTTCAGGCATATAAGGCTGATCAATTTTCACCTCACCATTTGAAACTAATTGATACGTTTGAACCTCTTGCGCTAAATCGGTAGAAACATGTAAGCTTTCGGCATAGAAGTTATGAGTCTCATACTCAAAATGTTCCTTTTGTTGATTAATAAGCACCATGACTTGACCTTGGAACGTCGGTTTAAACATTGAAGTTTCCGAAATGTTACTCTCATTTGTGACCATATCAAAATCTTTTATAGCATTCTTGTTCTCAATTCCATTCGCTTTATAATTCATTGTAAATAAAATCGAGTATTCATCTTTAATGACTTCAAGTGGCACAGCCACCTCTAACAACACATATTCTTTTGTCTCTTCAACAACCTCTGGCTTAATGGTTGTCAAAACTTTATCACTTGCTGAAATAACATCGTAAGATAAAGATTTCAAATCAAGCTTAACCTCTGTCTGTTTATGAATTAAATGATTAAACTTAACTTGCGTTTCATCACTAATAAATTCGCTTACTTCTTGATACATCCCACTATTATCTATAGGCGTACTCACCTTTTGTTTAGATACTTTAGAAAATCCGAGACCCTTTTTCTTAGCGGTCACCAAAACTTCAAATTCTGTATCCGCCTTTGTTGTCTCATAAACCATGTACTCCTGATTAGCAGGTAGTTCAAATGTTTCATCATTAATGGTCACGATCATATTTTTAAATTCATTTTCATCAACAACTTCCCAATTCATTGTTAATTTAAATTGGCTTTCACCTACAATTGGATTTAAATCTTCACTGATTGAAATATCAACAGGGAATTGTGGAAATAGAAGTGATTTTATGCCTATCGTTAACCCACCTAAAAATAATAGACAAATAAGAATAAACAAACTAAATCTGACTTTATTAATTCGGCGTCTTTTTTTATATTTTTTATTTCGATTTGTTGTTCGTGTGTATGGTTGCATGATTGTTATCCACTCTTTCACCTAGTCTATTTATTCCATATTTAATATATAATCGCACAAACGTTAAAACACGTCTAAACGACTTATCTATTTATGTTCTCTGTATTATTTGAGCTACTTATTAGCTTACTATCTTCCGTCTTTTCAACGACTTGTGAGACGATTAGCTTTAGTGCGATCTAGTTTGAAATTGGCACACTAAATATATAAAAATCATTTGGGTTCTTAAATCAATATTTTTCATTTACTTTTTGGAAAAATACTTATTTTAATCCAAATTATTACTTATAAACCGATGTTTCTACTTATTTTATCACAAATTACTGAAGGAGTTGAGACTTTACATGCTTTTTACAAAATTTTGAATGCGAATGACGCCTTCTTTTAAAACATTCAATTCACAACAATAAGATAAACGCACATATCCATAGTCTTCATTTTCAAATGCAAGACATGGCACAAGCGCCACTTTCTGATTTTCAAGCAATGCCATCGCAAATGCCATGGATGATTGATGATATATACTGACATTTAAATATAAATAAAAAGCACCTTGTGGATAAATGATTTCTTCGAAATACGGTTTTAATTGTTCGTATACATAGTTGCGATTTAGTTCGTATGTTTCTTTGATATGTTTTGTTATTTCTGGGTGTTTTAAAGCTTCTATGGCTGCATACTGTGAAATCGTTGAAGTTGAAGCCACCAGATTTTGGTGAACAATGGCAACTGTCTTCATGTATTCTTTTGGTCCTAATACATATCCCACTCGCCAGCCTGTCATCGCAAATGATTTTGATACGCCATTTAAAATAAACAATCGATTTTTTATACTTTCAAATTTTGAAAAAGAGTGATACGAAATATCATCGAAGATTAAGTCTCGATAAATTTCGTCTGTCACCATAAAGATTTTCTTATCTTTCACACACGTATAAAT
>JBOFCV010000087.1:0-4095 GCA_051646305.1 Turicibacter sp. | reverse complement strand
GAAGACCAGCAGGTACCGAATCCTCAGCAATAGAAAAGGCAACATACGTAACTTCAGATCCTGCATCAATGAGCTTAGCAATAAACCCACCAGCACCTAGCTCTCCGTCATCAGTGTGGGGAGCTAAAACCAATACTTTACGAAAAAAATTCATAATTTATATTCCTTGCCACTAGCCAGAGATTAACTCAACTAAACGCTTATTATTTATTGATGCATTAAAATAAGTACTAACCCTAGTACTAGCCTCCACTGAAATATTTTTTGACATTTCAGGGTCAGAAAATATTCCTGTAATAGCTAAAGATAACTGTTCAGGTGATTTATCTTCTACCAATATTCCATATTTTTCGTTACAAATTAGCTCTCGAATAGAACCTGTTTTAGTAGAAACACATGGAATACCAAAGCTCATCGCTTCCATCAGTGCAACGGGAATCCCTTCATGCAAACCATTTCCTAGATCGATACTCGGTAAACAGAAAATATTTATTTCTGGATCTGAATATAGATGCTTCAGCTCATTTTTATCTAGTTGCCCTAAGAAATTTACATTTTCATCTAATTTACAGTTCTTAACTTGTTCCGCTAGCGTTTCTTCTAATTCACCACAGCCGACCAAAATCAACTCACAATCAATCCCTCTATCTTTTATGATTCTAAATGCATCTATCAAATATCGATGACCTTTGACATTAATTAAAGACCCAACAGTCAAACACTTCATTTTTACTTTTTTTCTATCTACAAGCCTCTCATGAGGAATGTCAACCCCCATATAAATAACATAAATCTTCTTTTTAAACTCATCCAAAATAACTTTATTAAAAAGACTCAATGAGCCATTAGATATAACTCTTAAAAATTTTGCGCCTGCTAGTTTTTTCGAAAAATTGTTATTATCTATAATATCCCAGCGATGCGCAGAAATACCATACTCAATTCCAGACAATATATTTAAAAGTAAAGCCAGCTGAGCAGGAGCTGATAACCAGTGGCAATAAATGAACGCGTACTGTTCATCTTTCGCGAGATATTCTGTAAATATGTAAATCGCTTTAGGTATGAGAATGAGATTTTTTAAACTCTTGATAACCCCAGACGAAATGCAAGCCTTTACTAACTGATAAAACAAAATCGGCTTTCTCGCTAAAAGTGAAATGGCACTGAGTAACATTCTCAAATCAATTAGCGGCAGAAAAGTAACGCTTTCATCGAAGTTATTTTTTATCTCACCTCTTGGATATGTCGGTAGAATATTGACATCATAATAATTTTTTAACTCACTTATTTCTGGTGAGATAAATGACTCACCATGTCCAAACGGATATGATGATGTCAAAAATAGTAATTTCCTCTTCACTTCAACCTGTTCCTTATATTTTAATTCGCCTAATTAACATCAATATAAATAATGGGAAAAAGTACCACATAATTGATTCTTTCACTAAAGTAACATAAATAGGTGATGAGTCAGAGGCAATCAGTCTAATAATGTTAGCTACGTACACCGAACCTATAAAAGCAGAAATAAAGCTTTTATTTAAAATAGCAAACTGAATAATATAGGAAATACACTTCCAAAATAAACCGTACAGTATAGCCCAAATAAAAACCCCAAGAATTCCGAAGTTCAAATAACCTTCACTGTAAATGAAAAATGTTCGCCCCTCATTCTCTGGAGAGTTTGCATCATAAAATTTTTTGTAATACCACCTAGATAACCCATAAGGCTTATTTTCCCATATAAATCTAGGTATCCACTGAGCTAAATTAATTAGCGGCGATAAACCATAAAGATGATTAACCTCATTTTGTTTAAACATCAACACAGGCAAGGTTTCAAATGGAACAACAAACTGCCCATCAATCAATGTATATATCCAATCATAATAACCACCTCCAGTTTTCTCAATAACATTCTCAGCCCTATCAATTACAGCCGATATGCTTTCATTATTTGACGAGCGGATAATACCTATAAAATTAAGCATGAAAAAACCAGCAATAATCACTGGAAATATAAATTTAAACTTAATCTTCTTATGTAAGCAACATACATATATTATACTAGATAATCCCCAAACAGCCATTTCAGCCCGACGACCAAGAAAAGCACATAGGCCGATCATAACAATAAAAATCATCACAGCAAGAAAAATCAAAGTGAAATTCCGCCGCCTGATGGCCGTACTGAAGATTAAAAATGATGAAGTAAACAATATTGGAAATGACGAAGCTAAAAGAGGGGACTTAACTAGTTGCTCAGTAACACCATAGCCAAGAAGTATAAAATTTGACAACCCACCATTATTTATTATCAAGATTAAAAACAAAGATAATCCAATGATAAAAAGCATGAATGCAGCAATTAATGAGTTCCTTCCTCCATCCTCTACCTTCAATAAATAAATGAGCAATCCATTTAAATAACGCCGAGGTGAAAATGAAATATATGCCATATAGAAAATCAGGTTTGCAAGTGCCATCATTACTACAGAATATATATAGTCTATTCTGATGTCATAGAACATGTATGTTACATTACCACTGATTGGCATATCCACTATATACCTAATACCCAGAGGGATTATATATAGTGAAATAAAAAACAAATATGAATAAAGTGGATCAAACCAATCTCTCTTGTACTTTATTATGTCAAAAAACAATATCCCTATCGTCATTATCAAATATATTGAAACAGCTCCAGCAACCGTCATTGCATACCCTTATTTGCAACTTTTAAATCCACATATAGCATAAGTAAAAGCACAATCTCACCAAGCACCCAAATGATAGCTATATCATTAATATTCACAAAATTAACAAAAAATAGCACTGCTATTGCAATGATACAGAACGCTGTTTTAATTGAATAAGATAATGAAACGTAACTGAATCTACCTAGAGCCTGCAAATAGGCCGTAATAACTCTAGACAAAAATAATGGCACTGCAGCAAAAAGCATTATAGAAGAGCACTCAATTATCTTCTCTTTATTCCCAGCGGAATCAAAAAATAGATTAATTACCATTGGTAATAATGAAATAGACAGAATTGACAAAGCAAAGACAAAAATGCAAATATATAAAATTTTTCTTACTTCATTTTTAGTCTCTTCCCCGTTGTTACTTTTCGCCCATTTATTAAACAAAATAGGAGCAATCATGTTAAATGGAAGAGCGAATGCCATATAAAAATAATTGGCAATACTTAATACACCAATATCATCATCCGTTGCCCCACCTCGTTTCAAAATATAAAATGTTACTACAGGGAGCAGGCAAATTGAAACGCTCTGCAAAAAAACACTATTTCCATTCTTGATTATTATTTTCCACGGAATTTCATTAAGGAAAAAATCGAATCTAAATGATTTTAGAAACACAAAAACGATAAATACTGATATCGTCCCCGAGAATAGATATGCATTATAAATATCAATTTCACCAATTAAAAAATTCGTAATATATATGGCAAATAGCAGTGTAATTGCAGGCAGTATACTAGCGATGGAAAACTTAAGACCATCATTAATAGTTAAGTAAATCCCTCTAAATAGAGCATGTTGAATCAAAAGGCAGGCAGAAAACGCCACCAACCCTATAGGAGCTATTTCTTTTGGTGCAAAAAATTTTGTCAGTAAAAATATAAATGGGAAAAAAAGAATCACATATATAATAGAGAATGTTTTTAATTTTACTCTATCTACATTAAGTTTATTAATCGCATATGAAAAACTTTGTGCAAAACCTAATGAACCTATGACAACCATTAGATCTATCCAAGATTTTATAATTGCAAAATTGCCCTGAATAGATAAGCCATACTTATTAGTAATGAACCACACAGTGGCAAATGATGCCACTGTGCCTAACGACTGGATTGCAATTGCACTAATGATTTTTTTAATCATTAGTTAAACTCTCAGCGTAAAATTCTTTTATTGCATTAATAATTTCCATCTGCTCATCCATTTTCATATATGGATGCATTGGGATGCTTATTACACGATTTGAAATATGGTCACCGACCGGCAAACTCACAGAGTCATTAGCTACTGCTGGCTGCTTATTCAATGGTATTGGATAA
>JBOFCV010000051.1:0-3398 GCA_051646305.1 Turicibacter sp. | reverse complement strand
GTTGTTGCCGCAGGAGCTATCGTTACAAAGGATGTTGCACCTCATACTGTTGTTGCCGGAATTCCAGCAGTCTTTATAAAAGAAATTGATGATATCACGACGAAGAAAACCGCACTAGTTCCAGACTTGAGAGCCTAATTTTATGAAGTATTTAATTTATTTTCCTGAGTAGGAGCGATAAATTAAATACTTTTTTTATGGTTGAAGCCATGTGACAAAAATGTCTTAAGTGTCTATTTATGTTGAAATATGAAAATTCGTAGCTTACAATAAGACCAAATGAATGAATTCACAATAAAAATAAGAAATAGGTGCAGATCCAATAGAACTACGTTGCGAATATGGATTATGAACTAAGTGTGAATACTTTAGATGAGTGGGTGAGAATTGTGGCTTTTCACAAAAATATTTCTGAATTAGTATCTTATAGTAATACAAAACGTCACCGAAAAACAGAAGAAGAAATTAGACGAACAGCACGACTATATGATTTCAAAAAAACAAATCGTTTCTCTAAAGACCTTCATTATGTATTTGAGAGTGTGTACAGTAATTATGTTCGTGTCTTATCAAATTATTTATTTGTTCGTTTAGGAACCAATATGAAATTGAATCTAGAATCAATTGCACAAATGACCTATCTAGACTATGTCATGAATACATCAGTAGATACCGTAACGGCAGTTTTTAATTTAGCGCCGATGAAGGGATCATGTTTATTAAATATAAAAAATGATTTTGCATTTATGTGCATTGACAATATATGTGGTGGATCATTTGAAAATAATCCATTAACACGAGATTTTACTGCTATTGAAAAACAGTTGTTAAAAATTGTTGCTAATTTCTTTATTGAACCACAGCAAAGTTGTTGGAATGAATTTTTAACAGTTGAGCCATCACTCAAAGCATTAGAATTTAATCCGTTAGTCATTCAACTCACATCAGATAATGAATCAGTGTTAGTCGTAGATATTACAATCGAAGTAGGCGGTCAAGAATATCCTGTTAAACTAGCATTTCCATATGTTTCGTTAGAAAATATTGTAGACCAACTCGTTATTCATAATAATCGTGATCAAATTGCGCTCGATCCAGATGAGAACAGTACCTCAATTATAAAAAGTCATATCATACAATCTGATGTGGAGATAGACGTTGTGCTTGGCCAAAAAAATGTGCCACTAGCTTACGTAAGCAATCTAAAAGTGGGAGACGTGATTTCCCTAGATTGTAAATTTAATGATTTATTGCCTTTACAAATAGAGGGTAAAACACATTTTTATGTTCAACCTGGAATGAATAAAAATAAATTAGCCGTCCAAGTCGTTGAAATTGAAAGTCTTGAAATAGAAGAGGGAGTGAATCGTCATGAATAAGCAAGCCATATCAAATGAAGAAATGGAATTTTTATTAAATAAGGGGAAAGAATTAACGATTCAAGGATTATTAAATGATGAAGTAAAAGAAATGATTTATAATGCTTCTGAAAATGGGATCATGGCATTGTGTGAATCATTAGAAAAATCATTTAAAAAAGATATTTCGATTAATATGACAGATTACCAAGTCGCTAATGCTTGGGAGTTTTTAAACGCTCGTGCAATGAATCTATTAACTGTTTTCTTATTTGAAATGATAAGCGATGAAGGTAAACATGTCTTAATGTTTGAAAAGACTGAATTAGTCAGTTTCTTTGCCCATATAACAGATGAAGTTGTAGACGATTCATTAACAGAAACACAATTAGAATTATTAATGACACACTTAACGAGTGGAATGAAGTCATACTATAAATGTTTTGGTCATCACTTGAATATTAATTTAGATATTAAATCAATCACTCAAAAACAGTGGGATATGGAAAGTGGTCATTTAAATGAGTATTCTTTAAATGAAATGAGTGAAATTAAAATTTATGAAATAATGGTGAATCAATCTAAGGTGCATATGGTTCATTTATCAGATTTAGCGTTCATGGAAGATACATATAGTAAAATAGAAACACTAGAAGAAGAATTTTTCTATGAGGATTTAGTTGAACCGACAAAAGTAATGCAACAAAATACGCCGATGACACGTGAAAATGAAAGCATAAAAAAACCTCAATTTGCTAATTTTTCAGAAGAAATATATGACCAAGGACAACATAATTTAGGTTTATTATATGATGTGCCACTTGAGTTAAGTGTTGTACTCGGCAAAACAAAAATGTCAGTTAAAGATGTGTTAGAAATCAATACGGGTAAGATTATTGAATTAAATAAATATGCTGATGATCCATTAGAAATTTATGCAAATGGGAAGTTAATTGCTGAGGGTGAAGTGGTTGTTGTCGATGAAAACTTTGGAGTTAGGGTCACAAAGTTACATCATAATGAATTTCAAATAAAAGGTGGAAAGCGATAAATATAATTTATCGCTTTTTTCTGTAAATAAAGTAACAAAATAGCCGATAAGATATAATGACTATGTAAGTCACAGTTAGTTTTGTGGATTTTCAAAACTACTACTATGACTATATGATGTCGTCAATTCTTTTGCATCAAGGCGTTCTAAGTTTTTTAAAATCGAAAAACTATGTTAGTTGTTGTTTGTTTTAGGGTTTTTAAAACAATACTGCAACTATAGAATGTTTATCTATTAGAGTGATTAATAGTTACAGGCAGCGTGGTATTTTAGATAAATGACTACCGAGTGGACAGAACTTCTAGAACCACGGGAGTTCAAGGTTTATAGGTAGCGATTTTATGCACATGCCAGAACACACATTACTTCAGTTGTGGGATGAATGGCACATCTGTTAATCTTAATCACTAGTTTAAATCCTCCTAAAGTTTTAATATTTACCACAAATATGAACAAATGTTTTAGGGTAAACTATAACAGACTAAATTTAAAAATTTTCTAGTATCTTTAGAAAATATAAACGAGTCGCAATCTACCAAGTTAATAAGTCATGTGAGGTGATCCCCCTGATACAAATGAAAACCTACAAATTCAAACTTTGTCCAACTAAAGTACAACAAGAATTAATTGATAAAACAGTTGGCTGTTGTCGTTTTGTTTTTAACTATTCTTTAGCGAAGCAAAGAGACAAAGACAATATGTGGCGTGTTGTTCAACAGATGGTTGATAGTGGTCAGTTATCCGAAAACAATTGGAAAAGCGAATTTTTCAATAAGAATCAAGCGATTAAAGCTATTAGAGAGCTTAAACACCATTACACCTTTTTGAAGGATGTGGATTCTATTTCTCTCCAAGCGTCTGTTGAACGCCTTCATAAAGCCTATGACAGAAATTATAAAAAACTTAGTAGAAAGCCTAAGTTTAAATCGAAACACAATTTAGTTCAGTCCTATACAACCAAATCGATAAACAACAATATAGAGGTCTTG
>JBOFCV010000018.1:0-2910 GCA_051646305.1 Turicibacter sp. | reverse complement strand
GGTCTTTCAAGTGTAAAATTTGAGTTTTTTGTGAGTTCGACTAAATGTATTTTTGATATCTTATTAGGCTTCGGGCAAGGTGGATATGGTATAATTTATATACTTGCAGTCCTATGTGCGGGCAGCATGATTTCTATTTATCAATTTACCCAAAGCGACTATCTTTCTTAAACGGAGGAATTGTGATGAGCAAAAAAATCCTTGTAGTAGACGATGATTTAGATATATTAGATATGCTATACGATGCGCTAGGCGATGATGGCTATCTTGTTTATCGGGCACCTGATAGTAACAGTGCCTTAGCGCAATTAAAACACCATCCCGATCTGATCTTATTAGATGTGATGATGCCAGAAGTGAGTGGGTTTGAATTTTGTAAAGAAATTCGAGAGACGGTCACGTGTCCCATTATATTTTTAACGGCCAAGACGTCTGAAACTGATTTGATTCACGGCCTAGCCATCGGTGGGGATGATTATGTCACAAAGCCATTTAGTATTCGAGCGTTAAAAGCAAAAATAAACGCGCATCTTCGACGTGAACAACGATTAGGAAACCCAAGTGATAAACAGTATTTAATTTTTAACGGGTTTAAAATTCACTTAAAGCAGCGGGAAGTTTATTGTTTGGATCAAAAAGTAATGTTAACAAAGCGTGAATATGAAATCTTGGAATACCTGACGCTAAATGCCGGTCAAGTGTTATCAAAAGAGATGATTTATGAGAAAATATGGGGATTGGAAGCAGACGGAGATGTCCAAACAGTGGCAGAACACGTTAAAAAAATCCGAGCAAAATGTCTAGCTGCAAATCCCACATTTAGTCAGTTGCAAACGGTATGGGGTGTAGGGTATAAGTGGGATCCAAGTAGCGGAGGACGTCATGTTTAAAAAACACTCGATAACCAAACAAATTCATCTAAGCTTTATCTCTATTTTAGGGTGTAGCGCCCTTGTGACACTTTTACTTGCAATGCTATTCTTTTTTATCGCTGGGGTAGTAGCCTATCCTGCCAATTATTATGAAAATCAACTGCCAGACATTATTTCCTATGCCCAAGAACATGCCAATGCGTTACTTTCAAGACAAGAAACCCTTGCGTTTGAACAAGAAATGGATTTGAATGTGATTGAATATGCCGTGATAAACTTCTCAGATGACGCCACATACGGAACCTTAAATGTACCGATGCTTGATAAAAATTTGGTGATTAATAACTTGAATACCACTGAATATGTGTCACCTGATTTGGTGCGACGTTATATCCCCTTACAAAATGAAGAAAAAGATTTAGAAGGTTGTCTAGTTTTAGCATATCCCCTTAAAATGTTGCCAAGAGACAAGATGCAAGCTATTTACTTCAGTGCAATCAGTGTTATTTTAGTCTCCCCATTTATCGTATTCGCGTTTTTTATGTGGTTGTTTGGCCGGAATTTAAGTAAGAATATTACGATTCCATTGCAAAAACTATCGTATGCTTCGAAAAAAATTACCTCGCAAGATTTAGAATTCACGGTAGAATATGCGTATGATAATGAGTTGGGAGAGGTCATCCAATCGTTTGATAAGATGCGAGAAACATTAAAAATCACCCTCAAACGACAGTGGGAGATTGAGCAACAACAAAAAGATTTAGTCGCTGCTTTGGCGCATGATTTGCGCACACCTTTAACGCTTATAAAAGGTCACGTCGAACTGCTGATGGATGGAGCTTATAAGCAAGAAGCACGATTGTTGAAATATTTGAATGTTATGGACCGGGCATCTGATCGGGCGACATTGTTAGTTGAAGACTTAAATCTTTTGTCACAAATAGACAATGGAACCTTTAGATTAAATAAATCACTTCTTAAAATAGGGGATTATTTTAGTGAGAAAATATCAGATTATGAATCGTTGATTCAGGTAAAGGGATTATCACTTGCGTATACACTCGATGAGCAATTAGTAGACAAACTGATGGAAATTGACCCCTTACGATTTTCTCAAGTCATCGATAATATCATGACAAATGCCTGTCGATATGCCCCCGCTAGCAGTCAGATTTCTATGTGTATCTCATGTGAGGGTGACTCTCTTCATGTAAGGATTAGCGATGAGGGGATCGGTTTCAGCGCAGAAGATTTAAAATATGCCTTTGATAAATTTTATCGTGGGGATGTTTCACGTTCAAAGCAAGATGCGAATTCTGGGCTTGGTTTGTTTATTTGCAAGGAGATAATTGAACTACATGGCGGAACCATCTCGCTGACAAATGCCACACTAAGTGGTGCCATCGTTGATATTTGTCTGAACGGGATTATAAAAAATTGATACTAAAAAAGATTCTCATCTTCAAATTGGAGGAGAATCTTTTTTATATGTTGAAAATTTATTAAAGGGATGGTTCATCCAAAATAAATTTGTGAATGGCCTGCGCAACGCCACCCTTTGTATTTTCGGCTGTCACATATTGGGCTTGTTCTTTAATGATATCGATTGCATTTCCCATGGCAACACCAATCCCTGCATATTTAATCATGGATAAATCATTTTCGCTATCACCGATACACATGACTTCCGCTGGTGTTAAGTTAAAAAATGTACTTAAGGCTTTAACAGCATCCCCTTTAGAGCTACCTTTTTTCATGACTTCAAAGTTATTATGCCAAGAGGAAACAATTTCTAAATGAGGATTTGCTTTCTTTAATTCTGCTTTAGCTTTTAAAAGACGTTCTGTATCTACTTCTTCACGACACACGCCTTTTAAGATGTCATTCTCGTATTTTATGAAGATATCATCAATATTTGGAATAACTTCCAATAGAATTTGATCCTCTGGTTTTAATGTTTTATTGAGCAGTTTGTAAATGTGGTTGTCGGGGAGTTCGGTTGCAGAAATGATACCAGACTTTGTATTCATATATGAAA
>JBOFCV010000007.1:0-1931 GCA_051646305.1 Turicibacter sp. | reverse complement strand
ATCGATTCTAAAGCACCATTAATAATAGAGCTGCCGACCCCCCATCCAAAACCATTAATTATTCTATAATCATTTTCGATCAGGGTTCTTGATAGTTTATGAATGAACTCTATGGCATCTTGCTTTTGATATGGAGAATACACTTCAGCGCTGCCGGATAAAAAAATAGTTTTCTTTTTGAATCGGAATTCAATTTCTTTTAAAATTGCAGTTATTTCACTATAATCATTAATAAGCAAGGTTTTAATACCATATCTTTTAAGATCATTGATGATCAGTTCCTGCTTCCGAGTGTTATAATCTAGTGATGCTTGATCTTTATTTTGTGCATCTCCAAGTATTGGCTTTTTAGTGATGCAATAGTGTTGTTTTTTATCCTCTGAGAATCTAAAGTTTAGTCTGCTTAGAACATAATCTAAATTAGGGTCTGTAAAGCTAAATCCAAGAAATAAAAATGTCTTCGTAGTAAGTTCACCTGTCAGTGCATTTATAAATGGTTCATGTGTTTGATGATATCTTTCATATTGTTCTTTAGTTATTATTGCATCAATAGGACAAGATACATCGCCATGCATTTTGTATATAACAACATCTCTTTTAGGTTTATTGGTTAGTAATTGTTTAATGTTGTGTTTTATATCTGGGTTTTTTCCTTCGGAGAGAAAAGATCGTTCAAGAAGATCATCATAATTTGTTGTCCATACAGATGATATTGGAAGTCTTGATAAAATTTTATGATTTTCTGTGACTTCAGTACATTCAACAAATTCTTCCAGTACTTTCCTGCAAACCTTTGATTTAGTTCTATTTTCGTTTACATGAAATTGTGCCAATGAAACTAAATCAGATTCTTTATCTATATCTAAGCCTAAGTCGTACGCAATTTCACTTAATAGTTCAGCCCAATTGACGTAGCCAGCTGGAATTGATAATCCTGCTCCCGCAAAGACTGCAGCATTTCCCTCATTTATATCTTTTACATAGTCTCTTATAAATATTTCAGTTTCTCGTTCAAATGTCATAGCTAACCCTTAACCTCAATTTCAAATAATTTTGATGATTTAGATATGTAACATTCTCAGTGCTTTTATATTTAAATTACTTTAACCAATCAGATAGCTTCGTTGCTGTGTTATTTCTATGATCGTAAACCATCCACAAAGGTTTGTGTTCTCCTTGTAGATTTCCCCATACTATATGTCGATAGAGACCTAAGTATTCTTGCCTAGCCCAAGATTGATCGTGTTCACTTACAGCCGCAGGAAGTAGAGCAACATTACTGGTTAATAGACTGGAGTCGCCAATACCCAGCTCCCATGGAACCCACTTAGAGTCTTTACTGTTTGTTGTCACAAAGAGCACAAATTTCTTAGACCGTTTAATTTGATCTTTAATTATGAATGCTGTTTCTGGATTTGGATTTTCTGGAAGCCTGTCATCTCCTAGATCACAATAAACTGAAGCTCCATGATTTTCTAAAATCTTAATTACTCCTGGTAGATATTCTGCATCCTTAGAAGAGTGAGATAAAAAAGTATTTTTACTATTTTTTGATGCGACTCGAGACCTTAGTTGCGCTTGCTCATTTAATGTTAGGTTGCTATTAAAATATTTTAGGTCATTAAATGTTGTGAAACTAACCATTGTATTCCTTAACTATAAAGAATTAACTCTGTTTAAATTAGTTACTTAAAAATTTAAGCTACTTTTCCTAATTTCCAGACTCCCTGTCTACAGCTTTTAACCTGCGCAGTCGTATCGCTTATCAAATTGGAAACGCCTCAAACGGATTGGTTGCCAACTGAAGCATGCTATCCAATCGGGTAGGGGGTAAAAAGGGCAATCGGCGCATAATCTGTCCGAGATCAATAAATTAGTCATTGATTGGTTGTTGTTTGTTCGCTTGAGCTGAAAGGGCAGGGTGATAGCCT
>JBOFCV010000490.1:0-4894 GCA_051646305.1 Turicibacter sp. | reverse complement strand
CAACCTAGCTCGAGAACTCTTACTATACATCTTAAGTCTTTTGTAACTATCAGCCAATAATTCATTATTAGCTTTTTTTAATTGCCAAGGATTAACCTCAACTTTTTTACCCTTTACTCTCATTTTACGTGTTTCTTCTAATTGACACGATAAGTCAAAAATGTTATCATCAGAATACATAGAAAGCACCACCTTTATTATTCAGATTATTAGCGTAATTTAATAATAACGGAGTGCTTTTTTTTTGTCAATAAATATCGATTTATAAAGCATATTTTCCCCCCTAAGAAATGCATGAAACCATTGATATATATAGCTTGACGGACACTTATCAAATCGACAGTGTTTCTATAGTATCAAGTTAAGGCTAAAAGACCCCCAAAGTTAAGCCCCCACATTTATTTTGAACTTCTGAACTTGCTCATTGGTGCTGATGTACTCTTTTGATTTGGCACTCTCTAGCATCTGATAAGAATTGTATCTACCCCTAATGTAATCCGTCTGAACAAAGAGCTTTCTCCATTTTGTATGTATCTTCATCTTCATGCTGACGATCGGTGTCTTAAGAAGTTGCTCATAATCTTCCCAGTCATAAGATTTTAGACTTGTTAATCTACCAAATCGTGTTTTGCACTCGACCACCTCAGTACACAATTCTCTAAATATCTTATCTACCCTCACAAAACGTTGGGCAGTACATACTATCTTTTTACCATTACCTTTTCTGTTTTGAGTCAGCAGCGTTAGCAATTCATAAGGGAAATTCTGATAATCCCTAGAGTTAAATTCATTCTGTATTTCATCATATCCAAATATGATAGGCTTATCGTATTCTTTCATTAAGTCTTTCCAGTGTGTCAATGGGAAGTCTTGCCCCTCATAAAAATAATTGGTTGATATATATATCTTATCTCCGTACTTATTTCTCATTCTTTCAAGGTACTCTGTAAGAGCCATGGTCTTGCCTTGTCCGTATAATCCACAATACATTGAGATACCGAAAAGATGAATTTTCTTATCGTTTCTATTCTTATATGCCCTGTATCCGTCTACAATTTTCCACTTTATAAGGTCTAATAAAATGAATGTTTGTGTTTCTAAAATTTTTTTAGATAATCTTGATTTCATTCCTTCTAAATTAATGTTATACATTGCTTTACCTCCATTTTTTTTTATTATTCCATAAGTTAAAGTCAGATCTAGAAAACCGCTAGAACTGACTTTAGCTTATTATTCTTCTTTATTGTCTCCGACGGCAACTTCGTTGAGACGTTCGCCACGTGGCAAGGGCACATTTTCGCGGATAAGCGATAAGCAAGAATTAAATCTGTTGCCACGTTTATGTGTCCTTGTTCTAGCTTAACGTCACTTCTCTGTAAAGGGGCAAGCAAGTGATTAAATAAATTTTTAAGAAGTTCGCTTAAAATTTTTTTTAATCCCCCCTTTACAACGAGATTAATCTGCTTTATAGCAATAGAGAAAAAAGACCCTAGCTGACACCTGGCAGTTTCTTATAAATCCATTCTATAATTGCCCAAGCGAATGAGATAACAAGCCAAAAGATGATGTTGTTTATCACGATGAGCCACAGATCAAGAGGGAAGAAATCAAGAGCCATACTCATTACTTTCATGCAACTTGCTAAATCAAATCCCATTTGGGGGAACGAGGGAATTAAGGCTATACATATATTGACGATACCGAATACTGAACCGAGTAATGCTTTGGTTATCATCTATTTTCCACCCCCAATTGGTGATGTTCCCCTAATTAACCATATTACTTGTTTGATGTTATAGAATATCAGGAGTACATATACGAATCCCCTAATATAACTAAATAATGTTGGTTTGTACTTGTCGAATAATTTTAAATCTATAATAGGCATAGGTTTAACAAATACACCGTTCACTCCAACACTTCCGATTATTTCAGTATTGTTTGCATATACCCCTTTGAGATTTTCAGCTAGTTCCAAGTAGGAATCCATTTCAAATTTTTTAGCTACATTATCTTTCATAGTCATAAATTGACCTTCTAACCATTCACCATTTGTCTTTCTTGTAACTGGATCATAATCTGGAACGAATAACATTTGGAGTAAATTCATAAATCCGTCTACTAAGCCTTTTACTATCCGACCAGGAAGTTCCACAATCGCCTTAATAATATTGGCGATAGCATCAAGGATAGAACCAAGCAACCCACTATTGTCACCTCCACCACCTGTTTCGTCACAAACGCAGGGAGTGACTCCACAGATGGGGCAATCAACGGGGGGATGTAATCACCAATACTTCCACCGTTTTCAAGAATGAAATCATGTAACAACGGAATATTTGTACTTTCAATACTAAAATCTTTATCAATATTTAAAGATATAGACTGTTCATTAATTCCTTGTCCATTCAAAGTGAAAAAACCAGTGATAAGCATCTGACTAGAACCTGTCACTCTAATTTCAGAAATTGAAGAATAACAACGTGTCGAACCATCAAATCCATATGTATGGAAATACCCTTTTGAATGGTCAGCAGCACAATCAAAATCAACAGCATATAAAGAAAAAGAAAAACTAAATATAACAAATAAGATTAATAAAATTTTTTTCATAAAATCCCCTTTCTAAATTGATGCCAAAAGGAGGGCCAGGGGATAAACCCCTAGCCCCCCTTTCTTTTGGCTATTACAAGAATTTGTAAACAATACGTGGAATAAGTGAAACACCAATCATTACACCCATGATAGTAATACCTACTGGAAGTAAAACCCCTAGATTAGTGTTAAGATTTGATACGATTGGTTCAAGCATTGCTGATGTGATTACTGCATTTGATACTTCTGCCATAGCTCCCATTTTAAAACCCCCTTAAAATTTTATTTATTGAATCGCCGACTATCTACAAAAAGGAGATAAAATCTTATAGGCGATAATAACGAAAATTAATGTGATGAAAATTGAAAATGAAAGAGAAATGTACTGGTTAATATTAATCAAATGATTATTGATAGAAACCAAGTAAGGCTCAAGTGTTTCAGAGCAAGAACATATACTTTCTGTTGTAAGTGGTATTAATTCTTGTTCCAAAGTGAAACACCCTCAATCAGAGTAACACCGATTAATTTTGAAACTCTTTGACCTTTAACAAATTGACTTTGATACTGAGCATTATAAATGCCAGGTATCTCTGTTAAGTGTTCAGCGCTTGAGAGATTGGCTTTAATTGGAGGATAGCCAAAGCCATTTCTCTCATCATCGAAAGCTTCTTTCTCAACATAGTAAACCGAAACACCCTCAACCATTTCACCTGTTTTTTCATTAGCGAAAGAATAGGGTCTAGCAAATAACAACATGATTTCATTCATCTTAAAAACCCCCTAAATTGATAAAAATTTATTATATTTAATATTATATTATCATAATTGGTAAAAGTCAACCGAATTTGACACATTATGATATATTGAACTAGGAGGTGAACAAATGAACCAAATGAACAAGATAGAAGAAAGAATGTACCAATTTAGCGTAAAAAATATATCAGAAAAAACAGGTATAGCCGAAACAACTATCTACAGATGGAAACGTGAAGAAAACATAGCTGGTGCACTAGATTTTATAAACTTCCTCCACACACTAGACATTGACCCAGTAGAATACATGAAAGAAAAAAAAGGACTAGAGTAATCTAGTCCTTAAATATTAAATTGATTATTCAAAAATCTCACCACTAATACCCACTGGTTGAGCCGTACCATTAACAGTACCCATATAAGTTAATTCACAATTACCGAGCATTAAAGTATATAAATTAGCACCTTTATATATTACATCAGATACTACTGCACCATGCTCAATAGCTTTAGCGTAAAATCTATTAACATGATTTTCAATATAACAAATTGTATTGTCATGTAATGACATGCTTATCACCTCACCAAAAGATTATTTATTTGCATTATTATCTTTTAACAGTAAAAGTAACGCTTTAGAAATAACATCACCTTTACTACACTTCATAGCTTCAGCCAATGTATCAAGAATAGCAACATCTTTTTCAGTTGCACGCACATTTATAGTCTTATCCTTTAAAATCTTAATTGCCATAATGCACCTCCTTATGTATATATAATACCATATGTAATACATTTTTGTCAATACATTTTTGTCAATACAAATAAAAAAAGGACAATCATTTGTCCTTTAGTATATAATAATTTTTCAAACCAACGTGCCAACCATATTTCTCTATAATATATTCACCCTTATTAACTTCTTCACCATCTACAAAAACCAAATCGCCATCATAAGCATCACCAAGATTTAACTCTTTATGTATTTTACGAAAAAGGCCACCATAAGCAATCAATCGCCTGTTAGCTAGAGCAGAATCTAAAACTTTAACCTGAATATCTGTTAATGTTTCGGATTCAAATAAATAATCACTATCCTTAACAGTATATTTTGATGTTTCGGCGATAGCATTCTTCATTCCTTTAAATTTTTCAACGTGAACAACTGGATCATAATCTAACCGCATGCATTGCCTCCACATATTCATAAAATCATCTTTTTTAATGTAATGCTTTTTAAAATATGATGTTTTTGTACAAAGAATAACATGAATGTGTGGGTGAAAATCATTCCTAGATTTATTGTATGTTACTTCTAAAGAACGAAACCAACCAACAAAACAATCTTCAATATCTTTCAATTCAGTAAATCTTTTATAAGCCTTAAACAGCTCATCAAGAGTTTTGCATAAATCTTCACCAGAACAATTTTTAATTGTTAATGTTAAAAATATATATTCATGACCAGAAGGTACAGAGTCTATTATTTTTGATACTTGCCCATAAACTTTCAAACTCCGCCTCCAAGCACACATAGGACATA
>JBOFCV010000440.1:0-3456 GCA_051646305.1 Turicibacter sp. | reverse complement strand
CTGGTGAAGGTGGTATAGATATTGGTAATTTTATTCATATAGCAGTATATAGCTCATTAATCGGTGCAGGTAAGATCACACTGTCTGATTTTTGCAATATTTCGTCAAGAGTCGCTATTTACTCTAGCAATGATGACTATAGCGGTAAATATATGACAAATCCAATGGTGCCGGATAAATATACTAATGTTATGCATGCTGATGTTTTCTTGGATAAACATGTAATAATTGGTAGCGGATCGGTCGTGTTACCTGGAGTTACTTTACATGAAGGTGTTGGCGTTGGTGCTCTTGCTATGATTGATAAGGATTGTGAATCTTATGGTATTTATGTCGGAGTTCCAGCCAAAAAAGTAAAGATGAGGAATAGTAACTTGCTCGAAGCCGAAGCTTCGCTAGTGTTAGAAAGTAATATTAGATAGGAATTTTATATTTTGCTAGATGTTACTGAAGCAGAAATAATGTCTAACTGGCCTCAATTTGAGCCTGTTAGAGTTAGTGTTTGTTGTATAACTTATAAGCAAAAACAATATATATCACAAGCTATTGATAGCTTTTTAGTGCAAAAGACATCATTCCCATTTGAGATAATTATTGGAGATGATAATGGGAATGATGGCACGTTAGAAATATTACTTGCATATCAAGCTAGATATCCAAAAATAATTAAAATAGTTTCTTCAAATTTGAATATAGGTGCAAATAAAAACCTTATGCGAGTGTTTTATCTTGCTAAAGGGAAATATATTGCAGTGTGCGAGGGTGATGATTATTGGTGTGAAAGTAATAAGTTACAATATCAGCTAGACATACTTGAAGCAGATCCATCAATTTCTATATGTGTACATTCAGCTAAGTTACTAAAAAATAATTTATTATGTGATGGTTTCAAAATACCATCTGAGAAAGAATTTTTTTCAGCCTATGATGTACTCCTTAGAAATAAGCAATTTTCTCCCACAGCATCATATTTTTTCCGAAAAGAGGTCATTAACCAGCTCCCTGACTGGTTTCAATCTGCACCAATAGGAGACTTTTTTATTGAGATTTATGCATTATCTATAGGTAGAGGATGTTATCTTAATAAATCAATGTCTGTATATAGAGTGTCGGCGGAAAACTCTTGGTCATCACATATAAAAAAGGATTTCTATAAATTTACAAATACCCAAGACCGTATAGTAGAATATACATGTAAAATATTACTTGACTTTCCTGAATTTAAAAATTTAATAGCTCGAAGAGTATCGCTAATATATCTTGATGTTATAAAAAGAAGTATTCTTAGTAAAAATGATGAGTTGCTTGATATGTATTTACATAAATACAGAATGCACAGTCCGGATCATGGTTTTTCAGAGCATATATTGATGATGTTATTTAAGCTGCCTACTTTATTGAGGCTTGTTAATAAAGTAAAAAAATATTTTTCAAGATCATATTGGTAATAACTAATGAAGCACATTAATGATAAAAAAGTATGTTTATTTCTTACTGACATAAGCGACCCAGGTGGAATACAGCGTGTCGTTATTGAACTAGCAAATGCCATGTCGAAATTTAATGATGTACTTATAGTTTCAGTATATTATGAATCGAAGGGGGGCATTCCACACATACCATATGAATTATCTGATAAGGTCAGTGTTATATGCCTTATTGATAAAGGTAAGCTAAAAAGGAAATATATAAAAAAATTATACACATCGATAAAAGTGCTGTCTCTTACGATTAAACTTAAAAAAATCAGGCCGGAGTATATAATTTCTCATGGTATGGATAGTGTTATCTGGTCATTTTTGAGTGCTAAGTTATCTCGCGCAAAATATATTTGCTGTGACCACACTAGTTATTTTAGAAAGCCGTTTTGGGCTCGTTTGGGCCGAAAAATATCGCGTGTTTTTGCTGATAAAATTGTTGTTTTAACTGAGCTTGATGTGACAATGTGGGATTCAGAGTTAGTGGTTATGATTCCAAATCCCCTACCATTTCGGGTCGAAAAAATATCAGCTATAACGGAAAGACCAAAAAAAATACTCTCAATAGGTAGACTTGTTGAGGTAAAAGGCTTTCGACGTTTGCTTGATATATGGAAAGTTATCAGTGATGAGAGAAAAAATAATGGGTATGAGCTTAATATTATTGGGTCAGGGCCAATGGAGGCTGAACTTAGACAATATATATCTAAAAACGATATTAAAGATGTTTCCTTGTCAGAATTCACAACCGAAATAAAAAAGATCTATAATGACGCTCGATTAGTTTTAGTGACTTCATATTATGAAGGTTTTTCGATGGTTTTAATTGAGGCTATGTATTATGGCATTCCTTCAATTTCTTTTGATGTTAATAGTGGTCCTAGAGAAATTATAAAGAACAACTCAACCGGCTTTCTAATAAAAGACTATGATAATGAAGAATATATTAATCGGCTTGTTGAAATTATCAATAATGAAACTAAAATTATGCAAATAATGAGTAATAATTGTCTATCAGAAGTTAGAAAGTATGAGTTGGATGAGGTTATGAAAAAGTGGGATATTCTTCTCGATAGCATCTGCTAGCGATTTTGACTTATCCTAATGGAATATAATTATCAGAGTATGTTGTTTTATTAAAAAGTTTTTATGTGTCCAGAAAAAGTATTGAGTTAGAGGAAATACACACATAAATAGGAATAATGTAATTATGCCTTTAGAAAATGAACTGGTTAAAATAATAAAGAGACATTTATCATCCATATATATCATTGCTAATATTCTTTGCGCGATTTTATTTTCAGCTACTGGATACCTAGGTGGGGATTTTTCTGGTAGAAATATAACATCCAACTCTATGGATTTATTCTTCTCTATAATTATTATCTTGTTGTCATTCTACATATTTCAAAAGCTGATATATGATTTTTTTTTAAAGCTTAAGGTCCATGCATTTGCATATACACCTAACGTTACTTTAGATGTAATTTCATCTTTATTAATTAGCCTTAGTATTCTTGGCGCGCTGTTTTACAATGTAGGTGTAGTGGGTGTCGGTCCTAACGAGTCAGACTCATCAATCGCAGTAAAACTGACTTCATATATATTCTCAATATTTCAACCTACGTGGTTTTCTCTAATTTATATCTACTACAGGGTTTCATCAAACTATAACAACTGGCTGTATGTAAATGTGTTTCTATACACAGCATTAATTTTACTTACGGGTCAATCTATTCAGTTGCTAGCGCTGTTATATGTTTATTTTGCCATGTACTGCCGTAAGAAAAAATCACTCCCGTTATGGCGTGTAATATTGCTATCGATAATTGGTTTCTTTATCTATCCTTTAATTAGGTTTTTAAAATATGCTATTATCGGTAGTTCAGTCTATAATATTGAAGTGTCAACTATGATGGAAAATGCAGTACATAACTCATCACTATATGAATTATATAAGGATATGTTATTTGTTGCA
>JBOFCV010000393.1:0-8095 GCA_051646305.1 Turicibacter sp. | reverse complement strand
AAAAAAAGCCTTCAGAATTTTTCATTCTGAAGGCTTTTTCCATTTTTATTTTCGTTCTCCTCTAGCATATAAGACTAGAGCAACAATTGTGAAGAATAATGGTCCAGCCACCATCCAAATTGTTTTTGAATAATCTCCCGTTGTTAACGGTTCGATGATTGTAAAGACATTAGCAAACGCCACAACCCCAGTTACAATAAGTGATACAACGATTGCAACGGTTGTATTTTTATAGATAACGAATGGTTTATGGATTTCTGTTTTACGTTTGAATGAAATGAAAGCAAATGAGATGAATAAGTAAGGAATTGTCATCGCAACATTTGTCATTAACACTAATTTATCAAAGAATTCTGATGCTGCTTCTCCACCAAATGACACTGATAAGATTAAGACAACTGCAATAACTGTTTGAACTTTCATCGCATTAATTGGCATATCATTTTTTAATTCAGTCATTTTTGCTGGCCAAATTTTCTTTGGTGTCCCCTCAATTAACTGTTTTAACGGTCCATAAGAAAGAGCCATAAATGCTCCACTTAACGCTAAGAACATTGATAAACCAACAAAACGAGCTGTCCATGCCCCAATTGTAAGTGCAATATCTTGAGATAAGTTTAGTGCAAGTCCAATTTGGTAACCTAAGTTTTGCATGATGATGTATGTTACGTTTCCGTTATTAACCCCTTCAATTGAAAGAACATCTGTCCAATTTGTGAAGATACCAATCATGAAAATTCCGATAACATAACCTAATGAAATAACACCCGCTGCAATTAATAATCCTTTAGGGAATGTTTTTTCAGGGTTTTCAGTTTGATCAACTAATCCTCCGACAACTTCAGTTCCACCAAAAGCAAAAATTGCATATGTTAAGAACGATATCATCGCAATTGCACTTGTATATTTAGCATTAGGAGAAACTGTAAAGGCTTGTGCAACATCTTTCATTGGCTCTGCTAATTCAAAACCATTTAAAACTAACACAAGTAATCCACCTAATAATAAAACAACATTAAGTAAGGCAACAGCAGTCCCACCAATTGAGGTCACTTTTTTGATACTGTCCATTCCTTTTGATAATAAAAATAGCACAAAACATAACCAAATGGCACCTAGAATCCCAAGAACTTGTGTACTTGATAACCCGAATACACCCCAAGAACTTGTTCTATCTTCTCCAAATAAAGCATTTGATAATGGAATCCAAATCGTTGACGATACGTTTACCATCCAAATAACATAAGAAGCATACCACATAAAGATTCCAACGAAAGCGTATTTCGCTCCCACAGAACGCTCCATCCAAGAATATATACCACCTTTTTCATCTTTAAAGGCTGCACCATACTCAGCAATCATAAATGCGAATGGAACAAAGAATGTAACTCCAGCTAATAAGTACCAAGGAATCGCAGAATAACCCATTAAATAGAATCCACGCGGCATATTAGCAAACCCAAATACAGACGTAAAGATCATTAAAATAAGCGAAATTAATGTTAATTTTCCAGCTTGTGAACTCTTAGTTGCCATAAACACCATCCTTATAAATTATAATTAACCTCTAAACACATTTTTTACTCATCATATCAGACCCTGATCTCCCACTTCTTATTCACTAAATTTGATAATTAAAGATACCTGATAAGCCGCTAAGGAATCATAAAAAAATATCTACTAAGTCATAAAATTTAAAACGAATACACTCAAATTCCACATGATGTCTCTAAAATCGTCATTAGAGGCTATAAATACTAATATATAGGGAATTTAAAGGATAGTAAAGTGGAAATAAATGTCTTAAGTGATGAAAAAACACATCTAAGATTGTATGTTTGTGTCGGTTGTTGTAACACTAATAGTGTTAACAATAAAATATCTTTTAAACGTATTATTTTCGATATATAACCGCTTTCAACAGTTAGCCAATTATGTTATAATAATGTAAACGGTAACAGTTGTTAATAGGGTAACTAACTGATTATTGAATATGAAGGATGAACAAAAAGGGGTTGATCAATGATGGAATTGAAAAACAAATTTAAAAAAGGTGACTTTGTGCAAGAGATATCATTTAAGCACGATGGACTACCTAGACACGATTTAGGCATTGAAAAATTTGGGTTTATTAAAATGAATTGGATTATTGCACGTACTTATCATGAATATGAAGTGATTTATAGTAACTTTATAGCTGATGAAAACATTCCAAACACTTTAGAATATTGTTTACGTCCGGTTTCAGAGGATGAAATTCATAATAACCTAGCTTATATCGCTAACCATCAAGAAGATTTTTTAGACTTTATTATTGCTTTAAATGATACAGCAAGTTTAGAGGCCTACCATATTGTTGAAAATGACCAGGTTGTAGCTTACCGAAATGAACTATCTGCGAGTGAAGTTAAAATTACAACTTATGAGGAACTACCTCAAACCGAATTTTGTAAAAATAATGATAATGAGATTCTAGGTGTTCCACTAACAAGCCTATAATATTAAAATAAAGAGCAGCTAAAGTATGAGTCATTCATCCTTTAGCTGCTCTTTTATAGGTGTGTATTTTTTATTCTTACTTATCCTATCTTTAATTATAACTTACTAGCGAACAATTGAAATTTTCATATCTATATGCTCAATTCCTGCATCTAAATAAGTTTCACCATAACTTTCAAACCCAAGTGATTCATAAAAAGGAATTGCACTTAGTTGTGCACTCAATTTAATCGCATTTGCATTTGTTTCTTTTTCAATATAAGTAATTGTTTCACGCATAAGCAACTGACCTACACCTTTACGCCGATGTGCTTTATCAACCGCCACACGTCCGATTTTACCTAATCCCTCATTTGTTACAATGACTCTAGCCGTTCCTAATGCAACCTCTTCTTTACTGTAGGCAACAAAAATAGGTACAAACCCATCTAGTTCATCAATTTCTTCATTAGCGGGAACACCTTGTTCACCAACAAAAACATTCGTTCTGATTCTAAATGCATCGGCAAAATGCTTCTGTTCATAAGCTTTTATGACTCTCACCCTTACACCTCCCTATTTTTTTGTTTTAGCATAGTATTTTTCATAATAGTCACTATACAATAAATTGAATGTAGTTTGTGTTTCTTTGTGCACATCGGATGCTTTATTTGTATTTTCAATGTCTTCATTAATATTAAAGACTAATTGTTCGACTTCAGTTAATGGTAACTCCTCTGTTAATTCAGAATAAAAAACGTTTTGTGATTCGTTTAATTTTTTCAATCCGTCTACATAATCAACTAAACTTGTTGCATACGCGTTATATTGTTCAATTAATATTAATGTTTCACTTTTTACTTCTTCATCTTTAATTTTAACGGCAGCATCCTTTAACTTTTGTGTATCACTTGAAGCATCCTTGATACAAATTTCATAGCTATCTAGTAGTACCTTTGTACTTTGTACATTTACTTTAGCCTCATCAATCAAATTTTGAATATCTGAAAATGATTCTGTTCCTTTTTCAATAATTTGATTGTAAAGATCTGCTTCCTCATTTATTTGCTGCGATAATTTAGAATTTTCAGTGTTACATCCATTTTGTTTTTCGATATCATCATTTAAAGATTGAAAAATAGTTTGCTCGACATTTGAACAGCCAACTACTAAAAACATAATGAATATAATGAAACTTTGAAATAATTTTTTCATCGTCAGTACTCCTTTACCTACTTCATAAACTTTCCTATATATTGTGTTTAATTTCCTTTTTTTATACATCATAGACGATCATCATGAATCAAATTAATCATCAGATGATTTTCAGGATTGTACGGACGGAATTCATAACCCAAGTTTAAATAATACTCAATAACTTGAGGTAAAACTGCTACAGAAATATCTTTTTCATGCATTAATACGACTTCGGTCGGACTGTCTGTTTGCTGTTTAACATAATTCATAATATCTTCTGTACTTTTATACTTCCAATCGAGTGTATCAACAGTCCAATCCCAAACTTTATAGTCATTTTCAACGAGTGAATCTGCAATAGGTGGTTTTATCCCTGGATGACTTCCATAAGGGGGACGTAATAATTGTGGTTTTTTACCAATAATCGGTTCCAAGATCTCTTGCAATTGATTTAATTCGTTCACTAATGCATAAGGTGTATCAAGATTATAAATAATTTTACGATCATGCGTCATGGTATGAAGACCAATAAAGTGATTTTTATCTGATACACGTTTCACATCTTCAGGTCTTTTCATAACGTTACTCCCAATCACAAAAAATGTTGCCTCAATATTATATTGTTCTAAAATATTTAGAATGGATTGTGTATTTTTACTTGGTCCATCATCAAAAGTCAGATAAACAATTTTGCGTTGCTTTCCATTCCATTTCTCCGGTACTTTTCTTTTATCTAACTTCAATGCGATTGGAGTTATTTCATTTAACACTTGGAGTTCTACAACCTCTTTTGCCTGAATAGTCATTGATTGAGCCAAAACAATCACAACTAGACATGCCAAAGTGACTATTTTATTTTTTTTATTCATCTAACTCCCCTTCTTTCATGATTTTAAATGTCTTTTTTTGTCTATTTCCTCGGAAATTTTTCCAAGTTACACGCTATACTTCTTTCTATAAGTATAACTCACCTCTATCTTTATATACAATCTTTTTGCGACAATATTTGCTAATTTCTCCTTATTAATACTAAGCGTTATCTATTATTTAATTTAAATTTATAAAATAGTTTGACACTCAAAAGAAAACGTGACATAATTTGATTATCAAAGTTTGAACTACAAAGTAATAATTCATTATTAGGAGGAATAACCATGACGACTAAAAATAAAATTGCAATCTTAACAGATAGCACATCTGCCATTGATTTTTTACCTCATGACTATCAAAATATATTTCAAGTTAGATTAAGTGTGATTTTTGATAAAGAAGAATTTATTGACGGTGAAACTATTTCAGTTGATCAATTTTATAAACGTATTTCAACAGAAGATATTATACCTAAAACATCTCAACCCTCTGTTGGTGAAGTTGTTGACACGATTGAAAAGATTAGAGACTTAGGCTATACTGATGTCTTATATATTCCACTTTCAAAAGCTTTAAGTGGAACGTACCAAGCTGGCTATTTAGCAAAAGACCTTGTCTCTGAAATTAATGTCCATATTATCGACTCAAAATTAACGGCCGCCTTTTTAGGATTTATGGTCTTAGAAGCTGCAAATTTAGTGTCTCTTGGTCATTCTATTGACTCAATTATCGCGCGTTGTCAGGAATTGACTGATAATAGTCACGTGCTATTTTTAATTAAAGATGTTAAGTATCTCGTTAAAAATGGTCGACTATCTAATGCGGCTGGCTTCTTTGGTTCTTTACTACAAATCGTTCCGATTATTGAATTTACAAAAGAGGGTGAAATTCTTGCGATTGAAAAAACTCGTACGATCAAGAAAGCCATTACCCAGGTTGTCAATCAATTAACGACTGAAATTAAAGACAATCAAAAGATTCAATTTTTCCTGTGCCACGGAATGGATTTAGAACTATTAGAAAAAGGAAAAGAGGAACTTTCCGCTATTATGGATTTAGATCAAGTGATCATCACTCCTATCCCACCGGTTGTAGGGGCACATGTTGGTAACAGTGCTATCGGATTTGGTTACTATATTTTAGAAAAATAACATACACATACATATATTAAAAAGGGAAATTAGAAATGCCTTCTAATTTCCCTTTTTGTCTAGCCCATCTTCACATAATGAGATTGTTTTTTTAAAATCCAGTGTTTTATCAAAAATAAAGGCAGAATAATATTTTCCACGCTGTAGCCGTATATTTGATTTTACGTTTCCAATGCTTGCTACCTCTGATTCACGTAATTGTAAAGAGATGACGGAATCGTTTAACGTAATATATTCAGATACCTTCATCCTCTCAGTTTCAAATATAAATGGAACTTGATTTATCTCTATCATCAAAGGATCCGAAGTCGATGATAAATTTACAAATCTAAGTTTTTGAACACTTGGCTCCTCAGGGTATAGATTATCCGTAATTGCAAAAATTTCATATAAATCTTCGCGTTCAATGAGACATAATGTCATCCATAAATCAGGATAAATCAAAAAGGGTTGCTCAAGTATTGGAACTTCACGTTTATTTACCGAATTAAAAAGAGTTAAAACATGAGTGCCTTCCAAAATCTTTGAATAATTCACAATACTTCCATGTTTTAGATTCGATGCTAGTAGTACACCATCACAATACGCATCTACCTCACTCCCCTTCTTCGATACAAAAACAAGTCTCAACGCACCTTCTCCTATGAAAGGTTTATTATAAAAAGTCATCGATTGAGGGGAAGTATATTGTGGTGGTGTTTGTAAATTAGGATCTACTCTATTATTCATTTAATGCCTCCCTTAAAAGTATCTTCTTTTCATTATATGCGCCTCATTATATGTAAATTGCAATTTTTATAACTTGATGTTATTTATTTTCATAAAAGTATATTTTAGGGATATACTAACATTGTTTAGATCACCTGAGTTAATTTCTTACATCGTGTTAGGAGGCATATATATAATGAAACAATTGTTAGTTGCCCTTTCAGTGTTATTTACTTTCACTTTATTTGGGTGTTCACAATTAGATACTCAAACTAAAACAAAAAAAGTTGAAGAAACCATTATTGGCTATATTGATGCGCTAAAAAATGGAGATGTAAATACCTATCATGAATTTACATCCTTCCAAATGGCTAATGAATATAAAGCAAGTTATATTGCAGCAGATCCTTTTGCCAACTCATCATTTGAAAACTTTGTGATCCTACAGTATTTAATCCAACTATACAAATTAGGTACTTATGAAGTTTTAGAGCAAACAATAAGTGAGAACACTGCCATTGTAAGCGTAAAATTAACAGTTCCAAATTACACTGATACGATTCACAATTACCTCCCTGACATTATTTCAACCTTTAAAAATAACGAGAGTGTCGAGAATGTAAAATCGGATAAAGTTTCTGCCCTCAATAAAGAAATTTCTTACTCGTTACAAGAGGCTGAAAATATCGAAATGATTAATACATTTAAATTACAGTACATAGAAGGTAGTTGGTATATCGTTGAAAATGGAGAACTTTACAATGATTTGCAACAATTAGTACCTTATGCTAATCGTTTAGTCTCTTATAATTTTTAATATTCACATTTTAAACTTATATAAAAATCACCTAACTCAACAAAATGAGTAGGTGATTTTTTATTCACATAAGCCCATAACTTTCATAAACTAAATTATATAAGATCTCGCTATCTTCTTTGTACATTCATATCTTCTCTATTCCAATCAGAACGGAATGCTTCAAAGCACTTGATGCGTAAATCTGCTATTAATAATCATAAGTTTAGCAAAATTCAAAATTTGTGGATTGATTATTTACAAGTAATCATTAATTTCTTTTTTTAGAATTACTGCTCTAATATCAAGAGTAATATGAATAGATGTAAACTTCAACCTACTTACACCTGCAATAAAAATTTCACTTTAAGAGTAGTTAATTAATTTAAAACAAGATCTCATTTGAAGGATAGCTATCTTAAGCTTTATACTCAAGACCTCATTACGCTTCCTTCTCAAAATTATTATCCTATTATTCTAACTATTTATTTTTTGTTATTTACCTATTACACCCTGTAAATAAACTAAATTTGATTTCAATACCAAAAAATATTAAAGGTAATGCTTCTAGAAACTCTCGTTTTTGTGTTTTATAAACTTAGAACGCCTTAATCCAGAGCAATAACGAAATGATATAGACATACCAAAATTTTTAAAACTCAATAAAACTATCTCTGACCTATATACGAGCCTATAAATAAACTAGGTATTATCAAGCATTCTGTAAAGCTTAAACACCCTTTTCTCTTGACATCCTACGTCGGTTAGCGCAAATGCTTTTACAATCTATGTCTCAAAAAGAATTTAAATCTTATGTATGAGTTAGTTAGCCTTATAGTCGTACTAATATTTTCAAATAACAAAAATCAGTGCGTCTTATCTATCTAAACGAGCT
>JBOFCV010000037.1:0-3184 GCA_051646305.1 Turicibacter sp. | reverse complement strand
CCAGAATTTACACCACCATTAAGTAGTATTAAAGACTTCGTAGAGTCAAGAAATAAGAACATAAATGTATCTGTTGTTTTTAACGAGGATAAAAATGAATTCATTTCGTCATGCTCACGTTTATAATTTTTTACAGTGTAATTAGACTGGTAATATGTTTAATACAATTAAATAAATTTATTAATAATAAACAATGAAAAAAGTACACACAACAATCAGGCTATGCCCTGACCTTCATAATGAGATTGTGAAGATAGCAGAAAAGGAAAACAGAAAAGTTTCAAACGTAATCGAAACCGCGTTAAAGCAAGTAATCAAAACAAAGAAAACATGAAAAAGCCAACACAATCAGAGCAACTAGCCGCGTTCATTTGCGGCATCCTATCGCTCGCTATGGCAGCAGCGGTTATTATTTACAATCAAAAACATTGAAGATGAAGCTAACAATAAGTGATTATGCAGAACAAAATGGATTTGAAAAACTAACATCTTCAAACCATCCTAAAAATGGGCAAATAGTTCAAATTTTAGGAAGTTCTCTTTCTAAAGATATTAGTATTGAAAAAGTAGAATGGCGATTTGATGGACAAAATCATTCTTATAAATGGATAACTCATGAGTTTAACCGTGGCATTATGACAACATCATTTGATTATTGGAGACCTTTTAAATTTTAAACTAAAATGAAAACAGGAAAGCACTATTTTGGATTGCTAACAGAAGAGGAGCAACGGAACTTTAGACAGGCGTGTTCAGAAGGAGCGTGTTATTGTCCATTTTCAATCATAATGAAAAAGCAATATGAAAACTTTGTACACTTCATTAATGATATTGATTGGTTTAAATCTAGTCAGGGCTATCAGTATTGGAGTCATATAGAAGTGTCAACACGCACCGAACAACCCAAACAACCCCTCGCAACATTCCGTTTGATATTCATTTACAGCTTAATTGTATTCCTTGTAATGTGCTTGTTGATGGTAATACACACGGCAAGTTACAAACAAGGCTACAAGATCGGTTATCGTAACGGAATCGAGAAAGTAGATTCAATCGTCAACTACGAAGAACTTACGACAGAATCAGTCGAAGCGGTGCAAGAATTACAATTAAATACGATGAGAGATGATTAAAAGTGATGACTTCGATTTAGAGGAAACATATTTTGAAACGTTTCAAGGTGGTAATGGCGATTACTATTTACGAATCACTTGGATAAACGAAAAAGGATTGAAAGAAAATAAAGCGGTTCGAGTTTCAATGAGTGGAGGATTTACTAAAAATAGTGAACTAAAACTGTGTATAGCAAGACTACATCAAGCAATGGAAAAAGAACTAACAATTAAACACAACTAGAATTAACGAAAATAGACCGAAAAGATGAACAACGAAACATTAAAACGCGACCTTTGCGCAAGGTTAATGGAGGGAGTTAAAGGAATGTTAATACATGATTTAAGAGAAGACTTTGAGTGTGAAGACTTTGTTGAAGATATTGAGATATTCAATAAAGGAGCAGTATGGACTTACGAAGGATATTCAGGTGTGTGTATTCCTTTAGGTGAAGGTGACTTTGAAGGATTTTTAATACAGCACAAAAGCGGCGCTTATACATCTGTAGGCAAATCAATCAAACCAATCCTATCCCCTACCTCCGCGCTCACAAAGCCTATCCAAATAGCTAACTACAACAATGGCGAACCGTTTGTGCCGATTGTGGAATTAGAGAAACAAGGATGGGTGATTAATTTTAATAAAAGAAGCAGATACCCATTTGACATGTATATAGGCGTTGATGGTATATGTTCTTCTGATCCATTAGATTGGTCAAATAGAGTCATTGAAAAACTCAACCAATGGCATATTAATTACCGCCTATCACCCGACCAATTCATTGAAGTAACCGACGAATTTAATCCTTACTTATGAAATCTTTAAACAACGCACCAAAACATAGCGATTTAAGCACGCTACAGCGACTTGAAGCGAGTAGGAATATTAGACCAACTATTTACCAACCCGAATGGCTTAAAGAGTGCAAACTAACGAAGCATTTGAAAGTTGAGCAAACGGCAAAGAATCAACACCTCAAAGCTGAAATGTTCGACAATATCGTAAAGATGAAGCAAATTGGTAGCACTATTCAAGCTATCGGCTACAACAAAGGAGTACCAACACTTTTAATACTTGAGAAATGAAAAATTTAATAAGAAGAATTTTAAGATTAGACACAACAAGATACTTTATTGTGTTTTATACTTTTACAGAAAACAGAAACATTTATAATGGAAGTTGTTCAATTTGCGTAACAGAAAAAGATAAGTTTTTAAACCCAAAGCAAATGGACGAAAAACTAAGAATGCTAAATGGAACAAATGAAATTCATATAATAACAGGATTTAACGAGGTTTCAAAACGAGAATATGAGATATGGAGCATGACTGACATTTAAACCACCCACCACTAAAAATAACCGCTATTAAAGCAGTTTTGTTTTTATAAAAAATAACACTAAATTTGTAAAGCGGGAAGCCGAAAACGCTAAATAGAGTAGGTTAAAACCATGAAAAATAAAGAAGATGGTTACAAGTTACAACAGCACCGATATGGTGCAATTTGGACGCTTTTGCGTTGATTTAAAAGAAAAAGGAATGTTAAATGAGGGTGAAAAAATCTCAAGAGAACATTTTGAAAATTGGAAGTTGGGTGTAGATATGAACTATTGGTTCACAATTAACTTTCGAAAAGAGCATCCTGAAAAATGGAAAACACTAACGTTTAATGGTGATGAAGCTAGAGAAGTATTTAAGGCTTTTCTAGAATGGAAACAGAGCGTGCCAAGCTTTGATTTTATTCACGGTATAATTAGAATACCTGTCCATTATCAAATTGAGTATTCTGATGCGTTTACAATGAGCAAATAGAACATAAGCCACTTTTAGGAGTGGCTTTTTAATTTACCATTTATATATTTATTTAACCGCTCATCACAATAACGCATTTTGTGGGATTGGATTAGCTAAATTTGAGTAACATTTAAAAAGAGAAAATATGGAATTTAAAGGGCCTAAAGATTGGAAACTGAATGTATGTGAAATCATTCAAACCAACGACTACGGAGTTAACTATGTAATGATTAATGATAATACATCAGTTGACGTAATCAATATTTATGCAGATTCAA
>JBOFCV010000358.1:0-10409 GCA_051646305.1 Turicibacter sp. | reverse complement strand
ATAAATTGAAACAAAAAGATCCCAAGGCGTTAGAATACCTGATGGATACGTACACGCCACAGGTATACTTTTTAATAAAACGCATCATTGGGATGATTGCAAGTCATGAAGATGTAGAAGAAATGGTGAGTGATGTGTTCGTTTCGGTTTGGAAAGATATCGATCAATTCGATGAGAAACGAGGCACACTACAAACATTTGTCTTTCTTAAAGCAAGAACACAGGCTTTAAACTTTAAACGTGTGCATGAGAGACACTCTTTAAAAGTTGTATATGATAAAGAAATTGATTTAAATACCGTGAGTGATTCGAATCAACTAATAGACAAGGTTGAATCGAATGTCTTAGTTGAAGTTATAAATCGCTTTATTGATAAAATGAAAGAACCTGATAAGAGTTACTTTGTCATGCGTTATTTTTTATACTATGATTTAAAATCCATTGCATCGGCTTATAAGACGACTGTCAAGGCAGTTGAAAGCTCGCTCTATCGTAGCAAAAAACAACTAAAAACCAACATGAGCGAGGAGGGATACCATGGATGAGAAAGAAATGTTTGACTTAATGAATCAGATTGAAGAAGTAGATATGAAATTATTAGATGAATCTTTGGATGAGGAAACGATGAATCGGATCAAACGTAAGACAAGGTCGAAATTAGGAATTAATGACCAGTCAAATGTAATTAAACTTAAGAAAAAAAAATCGCATCTCAAATGGCTAGCGGCTTCAATTATATTGCTGTTACTTATTCCGGTGAGCGCGACAGCCTTATCTGGTCTATATAAATTCGATCCGGAATTAGGGGATGTCATTGTATCCGATAAATCAGTGTATTCGTTGGCAAAAGAAAAGACGATTGTCACGTCGATGGGAGAAGCAACGTTGCTTAACTTTATTTATGTTGAAGGTGAATATGCCACCACCACGGTACATTTGAAATTTGATCAAGACATGGATCCCAGTAACTTAGAAATCCCATTCCCAGTTGAAAAGAGTGGCTCACTGTTTATAAATGATGAAGAACTTGTAACAAAAAATTTTGGTACGGGGAGTGGGTCAATAGAAACCACGTTCTCTCATACATTTCAAACTCAAGAAATTATTAAGGCAGGCGATCACATAAGTTATGAATTTGGATTAAGTGATGGGACGACCTATACGTTTGATATTGAATTGATTAAAAACGAGGCTGCCATTACATACGAAGCATTAGGGCCAACAGATATCAAACAAGATATCCAATTAACAGCAATTGTTAATGAAGAAAATGAATTGCTGGATATCAATTTCATAACGCCAAATGTGGCAAATCAACAACTTATCGAATATGGAAACGCTTATTGTGAGGAGTATAGCAAATGTGGTGCCGTGCTAAGAGATGCAACTGGAAAAACAGTAATTGGAAACAAAGTCTTTCATCATGATCGCAATAATCATTTCACATTTGATACTAGCAATTTAACCAAGCCATTTACGTTAGAACTTGAACAGGTGACCGTTGCTTATTATCTAGCTGATCAGGATGTCAGTGTGAAAATGAGTGTTCCTAAATTAAATGAAACGCAGACGGATGTAGAGGCACTGAAAATTTTAGATTTCGAACTGCCAATTAAAGAAGTTACCCTATATGAACCCTCAAAAGATGAAGCGGGACAAGAACTAAATGAGGGGGTCGTCGGTGAGTTAGCGATTCTATTTGATTTAAATCGTGATTTTGGAGGCGATCGGCAACTTGTTAACTTTGATATCTCAAGTAGTCTATCACCGTTCTTTAAATGGTTTGATGTTTTTGATGGCTACTCAAGTATTCTAGATCAGAAAGATGATGTGTATGTTATTGAAGAACGCCGAATCTATTTAAGTAGATTGACAAAGGATATCAAACTAGAAATTCCAAGAATTGAAGTGTTACATCGTGGGAATTGGGAGTTTATTATTGAATAATGTCAAGGAGCTAGATAAAAATGAAGTGTAAACAAGTGATGAGTTGCCTAGTCGCGCTATCGATTTTATTATGTGGATGTTCGACTCTTAAACAGGAGATGGGTAGCATAACACTAATTAAAACGCTTGAAGAAGTGAATTTTAACGAATTACAGACATATAGAGATGTTTATATAGGAGATAATAGTGCGGTAAGTGCCATTATCAATAATCTACCAGGCAATAGTTATGTGGATGGTTTCGAATTGAAAACAAACGAGCCACCGTATAAAGTTATTATTAATTATGATAAAAGCAAAGTAAAAGATCCAAAAGAGAGTTATGATTTTTGGAACGAAAATACAAAGACATTATTTTTAAATAATGCCAAAGTGATGTTTGCACTTATTCATAATGTGGATTTCATTTCGTTTCAGATGGGTGAGGAGTATGAGGTTACTTACTCACGAAATGAGTTAGAAATAGAGCAGGGTCAACCGTTAACTTATATCGTAAAGGATAAAAATGCCTGGGATAAATTTATAAATCAAATTCCGAAATGATAAAAAAATTAATAGCGAATAGAAAAAGCAACCAGAGGTTGCTTTTTGTATATCTACCAGAAGTTATATAGACAGTTAACTCATCCTGGGACATCCCGAATATCAAAATAGGTCGATATTCTATCGTCAGGGTAACGTAAAAATTAACCTGAACTGATAGATAGCCCACCTAAAAATTGGAAAAGTATGTTAAACTATAATTAAAATAATAAGGGGGAATCATGACATGGTTTATTTTATCTTTGGGTTTTGTTTTGTCATGTTTATCATGATTGCACTGAGTGTCTTAATACCAGCAAGTAAACCAAGAAATGGAACTTTATTTAGTCTAAAATTAAGTGAAGAGCATTTAAAAGATGAAAGAGTGCTACAGCTAATTAAAGGCTACAAGCAAGCTATTTGGCTCTATGTCGTGATTTCTAGTTTTTTATTTATACCCGTTTTTTTGTTGGATCAATATGCTAGTTTTGCGACCATCTATTTCTTAATCGTTTTTATCTTCATTTGTTTAGCGATAGAACTTCCCTATATGATTTACCATCAAAAATTAAAAACATTAAAATTAAATAACAGTTGGACGGAATCAAATGCATTAAGTAATAAACCTGAAGATGATGAATTTAACTGGCGCTATGGCGTTTACTATGTGAACCCTAACGATAAACGCTTTATGGTGACTCGAAAATTTGGAATGGGGATGACAGTAAATCTCGGTCATAAAACAGGAAAACAGTTCATGATTGGTTCTATCGTTTTTACGCTATTTATCATAGTGGGCTGTATGTTTCCGGTATTGAGGCTAGAACTAAGTGATCCTAAAATTACTTTGACAGAAACAGGGAAGCTTGATTTTGATTATACCCAATATAGTTCAAGTGTATATTTGACCGACATTAATGAGGTGACCTTACTTGACACCATTCCAATGTCATATCGACTGAATGGCATGAGTACCGATCGCGTGATGCGCGGTTATTATAAGCTAAAAGAGTACGGAAAAGGCATGGCATATATTTACAAAACCGAACCACCGTATATCTTAGTGACAACAGATGGCGGCATCGTTTTCTTTAATGAAAAATCAGAACAAGAAACGCTCACCCTATACGAAACATTAACCCAAGCCATTGATGCAGAAGGGATAACCGATGTTTTGGTGAGTGGGGGATTGAAGGCCGATTTTGTGGGGGAAGCAGAGATAACGGTTTTTATGAAGGCAATAAATAATGCAACTGAAATAGAGGGTGTTTTAGATGTTAGTGCATCTGATTATGACCTTGAAATTAATTATCACAAACGCCCATCTCAACACATTTCATTGTGGTTAAGTGCCGATGATGCAAATGCCATGATCATGTATGAGGAAGATTCCCATGTTGGATATGCGATTAAAGAGGAAGATAAGGTAAATTTATTGAAATTACTCAATGATTAATAGTTGATGATTAAGATGAAAAGATGTCACATTAGAGTTTGAAAGTCTCTTAAACTTTAAATATCCATGGCACCCTAAAATTTAGAGGATTGAATTGAAGTGGGGACGTGAGTTAACGTGAAATTTTTAAAGTCTTACGGTAAAGATGAATCATCTAGTTAGTAACAATAACTTTAATCATTGTTTTTAACTAATATAGAAAACAAAAAATATTGATTCATCCTATATAAGTCCTACAAAATTTTTAGTATGTTTGAAATCTATAGCAGGACTAAAAGAGGCTGTGGTATCAAGGTGTTTTTGATTCTAGCAGTGCCACTGCAACTGGGAACTATTTATCGCTTTGTATAGAGTAGTCAAATTTTTTTGTTTTAGAGGAGAAGAGAAATGGAAGAAAAGTTTTTGGGGCTTGTTGCACTGTTTGATGATGAAACGAATGAAAAGTTTCAAGAGATAAAGCAATTATTAAATGAGATGGGGCTCGTGACATCCTCTATTCCACCCCACATTACATTAGGATGCTATGTAGAAGTGGATGAAAATGAGTTATCTGATTACATTGAGCTTGTTTGTCGAAAGATTAAACCGTTTGAGGTTAACTTTAATCACATAGGTTTATTTGGATTGAATGTACTATTTGTAGCACCACACGTTTCAAAAGATTTAATGAAAATCCATCAGGAAATACACGAAAAGTATGATGAACATTGTGGCGAGATTGGTTATAACTACTCTGTCAAATCTAACAACTGGGTACCTCATACCACGATTTTTAGTAGTGAACCCCAACAGGTGATGCAGGCCTTACCCGTTGTTTCAGAGAAATTTAAACCATTCGTTGGGACAATTGTAGGATTAAGTTTATGTGAGTTTTATCCGATGCGGGAAATTCAATATTTTTTATTAGGGTGAGCAGATTATTCATAAAAGAAAAGGAGGGAATGAATAATGGATGTATTTAAACAAATTCCTTTATACAGATTTCTAATGTTCTGTAATGAGTCTGAGTTAGAAAAACAAATATTGGATTGTGGAGCAGGAGGGGATTTCCCACCACTAAGTCTGTTTTATGAATCAGGGTACGACACTTATGGGGTTGAATTTGATCAACGTCAAAAGACAAAAGCATTAAGGTATGCAAAAAGCAAAGAGCAAGACTTAAAGATCGAACAAGGAGATATGCGACATTTAACCTTTAAAGATAATTATTTCAGTTTTGTTTATTCGTATAACTCAATCTTTCATATGACTAAAGACGATGTAGCTAAATCGATGGAAGAATTAAAACGTGTATTGAAACCAGAGGGGCTCCTATTTGTTAATTTTTTAAGTACAGAAGATTTTAGATGTGGCATTGGAAAAGCTGTGGGAAGTCATCATGAATATGAACAAGATGAAAATGGAATGCAATTGATTCACTCTTATTTTGAGACTAACGAAGCAGATTCTTATTTTGATGAAATGGACATTATTTATAAGGAAACTAGGGTCGTTGAAAGAATTTACGAAGGAGAAAAAATTAAACAAGGATTTGTTGATTACATTGCAAAAAAGCGGTGATAAGCTCATTGTATCTCCTAATTTGTTAGCGTGAGAAAGGCGAATCGGTTAAAAATAAAAAGATAAAGGGGAAATAGAAATGAAATATTTAATGAAACAAAAATTCTTTTCATTATCAGAAGATTTTTATATTAAAACAAATAATGGGCAAGATGCTTATTTTGTGGATGGACAGTTATTTAGTATTGGATTCAAATGTAAATTATACGACATGCACAAACGACTTCAATATGAAATAAAAGAGAAACATTTAACGTTTTTATCAAACTATAAAATGTATGATGAAAATGGGAATCAATTTGCGGAGGTTGATCAACAATTTGCCTTTTTTAAGATTAAGATTAAGGCAACGTCTAATTATGGTGACATCGAAATTGAGGGTGATATTTTTGATTGGAACTACAAAATCTATCTTAAAAATAAATTAGCAGCTGTGGTGAGTAAAGAATTTTTCACCTTCACCGATACCTATAGTGTTGATGTGCTACATGAAGATGATGCGTTTATCTTAGCGCTCGTGTGTATTATCGATAATATTATTGACCGTCACAAAAATAATAACTAAAAAATGGATGAAGCAGATTAATAAATTCTGATAAGTTCACGAAAAGCCAAACCTATTAAAATGTTTCTATTGAGTGTCTGACGATAAAATAGGCTATATTCGAAGAAAAATCTGTGAAAATTTTAAAAATTACTATTTCTCATGGAATAAGAAAGGGGGGAACGGTAGAGAGGCATTTCTTTCTATCGGCCAAATATGATTAGAAAATTAAAACAAGAAGATTATCAAAGCGTTATGACGTACTTAAGTGAGGAGGCAGGACTTAATTTGTTTTTAATTGGAGATATTGAAAACTATGGTTTTGAGTCACCTATTCAAGAGGTGTGGGGAAGTTTTGATGAAACAGGTTATTTAAATGGTGTGTTATTGCGTTACCGTGAAAATTATATTCCCTATTTTAAAGAGAGTCAGTTTGATGTGTCAGAGTTTATAGAGATCATTAAATCTGATCCTAACATTCAAATGATTTCAGGTGAGAGCAAGATTGTGGCGGCATTTACCGCATGTTTTAAAGCATATGAAATAAGAGAGATGTACTTCTGTGAATTAACCGATGCATTGGACTTAGTTCCAGCGACGACTCAAATTGAAATAGCAGAGATACAAGATTCACAACGTATTTTTGATTTATTAATTCAGATTGAAGAGTTTGATACGTTAAATCGTAGTTCAGTTGAACATGTGAAAGAAAAATTTTACAATCACAGTGGACGTATTTATTATATTGAAAATGAACAAGGTGAAGTGGTTTGTAATGTTCAAACAACGGCAGAGAACTCTAAATCGGCCATGGTAGTTTCGGTTGCCACACATCCGGATTACCGTGGACGTGGGTATATGAGTCAAGCCTTATCAAAACTTTGTCATGACTTGCTAAGTGAAGGAAAAACTTTATGTTTATTTTATGATAATCCAAAAGCTGGGCGTGTTTATCATAAATTAGGGTTTGAGAGCATTGGAAAATGGTCGATGATGGTTAAGAAATAACGAAGAGCGATAGAGTATTGACACATTTTTATAACTGAGCCGCTAATTGATAAACATAAATTAGTTAACTGATGGCAGTGTGAGTCAAAGAATGAATATAGAGTTAAAGAGTATCCTGAATTCAGCTAGAAAGGTAAATGATTGACTGATTGAGGTTAAAAGGAACAGCTTAGAACAGGTGCGTTTGTCCAGGTTAGGATGCCAAAGCGAGATAGATTGTAAAGAGGCAACTATGAAATTATACTTGAAAAGTAGATTCGTACGAAGGCGAGTGTTGAATAAATGAAACTAGAGAAAACAATTGAACAGAAGATGTATCACCAAGCAACGGAATTTATTTTGAAGAGGTATCCTAAGGGATGGGGTGGAGCAGCTATCATTCATACGGAAGATGATCAATATTTTACGAGTGTTGCCATAGATACGGCAAATAGTAGTGTGGAATTATGTATTGAAGTTGGAGCCATGTGTGAAGCACATAAATTTAATGTACGAGTGACCCATTGTTTGTGTGTTGTGCGAGATGATGAATTTAGTGAGTTTAAGGTGTTTACACCTTGTGGAGTTTGCCAAGAACGTTTACGTTTTTGGGGTAAAGATGTAAGGGTTGGCGTAACAACCCCTGATAACACATTAAAATTTATATCATTAAATGACTTGCAACCCTATCACTGGACAAACGCCTATCCAAAAGAGTCATTGGAGCACTACGAGAAAACCGAGGCTTAGGCACTAGTTAAATCATCTTGAATACTTATGGTGAGACTGCTGATACTCGTTGGAAATCAAGATTACTCTTGCACTTCAAGTGCTTATCATTAAATAAAAATCAGCCCATAAAAAAAGTAGGCTGATTTTTGTTTGGTTCTATTAGGTATGGTGGAATCCACAGAAATAAGAAAATTATCATTTATAGATGCTTTCTTTAAATGATTTATTCGCGGGATTGATAGGAGGGACTATATGAAAAGACCTTTAGGAATATTATTTGATTTGGGAGATACAGTTTTGGAATATGAAAAAAATAATCCCATCGAGGCAAATAAAAAAATATTAGAAATTTCAGAGAATCCACATGGAATAACCGCAGACCAAATTCAAGAATTAGCCATGCAATTAACAACGGAAACGTTTGATAAGCGTGATGAAACAAATATTGAAATCAGTTTTAAAAGTTTTCAAAAATTAATATATGAATCCTATGATATCGAGTTCAAAGTAGATCTTGCTGAAATAGAGCGAATTTTTTGTAAATATGCTTACGAAGGTAAACCAAGTGAAGGCATACAAGATTTATTTAAAACACTAGATAAACTAGGGATAAAATATGGTGCAGTAAGCAATTCATCATTTACGGAAGAGACATTAAAAGATGAACTTGAACACTATAACCTAAGTCCCAACTTTGAATTTATAATTTCTAGTGCTGAGTATTGTCTACGAAAGCCTCATCAAACAATTTTTAATTTAGCACAAAGGAAGTTAGGTTTAAAGCACGAGGATATATGGTTCATTGGTGATAGTTATAAATATGATATAGAAGGTTCAAAAAATGCAGGTCTGTTTCCGATATGGTATAACAAAAAAAATAAGTGTGCTTATCAAAAAGTTGATTGTCTAGAAGTTAAAAGTATCTCTGAAATAACAAAAATGATTACGGATTTATATAATAACTAATAGTTAGTTCGAACGCCGCCGCGATGTATTAAAGTGGCCTTTTCTAAGTGATTAAAAACAGAAGTGAAAGGTTTATATAAGTTTTACACGAATTAAAATAAAACGTTGCATCAAAAAAGTGGATAAATTTTAAGAAAATCGGGACATGTTTAATAATAAATAAATCTAAAGGGGAGAAAGTATGGAGTTGACTAAAGTGGTGGGGACAGGGGCGCAAGCTACTGTCTATCTCTGTGGAGATGACGCAATAAAAGTATTTAATGAGGCGTGTAGTAAAACTGCAATTTTTTATGAAGCACTAATAAATTCAATGATTGAGCAGACTCATATCCGTATTCCTAAAACATATGAGGTAGTAACTGTTGATCACCGACTTGCAATAAAAATGGATTATGTGAGAGGCGTTTCATTAATAGATTGTCTGCTAAAAGATCCAGAAAACAGTTTAACTTATGTTGAGAAAATGGTAGATTTACACATTGAAATCCATAAAGAAGTCGTAGAATTACCTTTTTCGTTTAAACAAAGGTTACAAAATAAAATTAAACTAACTGATAGGTTAGATACAGCTCAAAAGGAAACGGTGTTAAACACTTTAGATCAGTTGCCTGAGGGGAAAACGCTATGTCACGGGGATTTTCACGGCTATAATATTTTAGTATGTAATAAAGAATATTGGACAATAGATTGGATAGATGCAAGTTATGGATGCTCAAATGGAGATGTTTGCAGAACATACATGATTTACTCAATCTATGCCAAAGAAGTAGCTGACCTTTATTTAACGTTATATTGCAATAAGTCCGGAAAAACACGAGATGAAATTCTAGCATGGTTACCTGTGATTGCAGCTGCAAGATTAAGTGAAAAAGTCGAGGGGGAATTGGAACAGTTAATGTGTTGGATAACGAGTTCGTGTAGATAATGAGTGACTGTGGTTCAATACAAGAGGCATAAAGTTTACTGTTTTTAAAATCTGTTGAATGAGAACATATGAAATAAATAGAGGTGAAGAGAGAAGATGAAAGAAAGCTAGTGTAATATTGACGGAATTAAGACTAGAATTCATGAGTGGGGAAATAGAGAAAACCCGACAATCGTTTGTTTACATGGATTAGGTTCCACAAGTTTAAGTTTTATTGAATTAGCAGAAATGCTAAGAAATAAGTATCATCTTCTGTCCATCGATTTACCGGGTCACGGTGGAACATCACCCTTATTACATTTAAAAGATTATGGACCAGCAACGATGAATCGGTTTATTAATCAAGTTGTATCCCTTGTAACAGATCAGACTTTTTTCCTATTAGCACAATCTTTTGGGGCTGATATTGCCCTGCACGATTTAGCAGCGTATCCCAAAAACGTTAAGAAAACCTTATTATTAGATGGCGGTTATTACGTTAAGAAAGATAGTTATGCATACGATGCCGCAAATGAAGGAGCCATTTATTCGCTTCAAAAGGAAATCGATTATTATGTCATAGATTTTGATGAGTATAAGGTTGATTCAATGGAGGCTCATCTAAAGATAGAAAAAGAAACTACAACAGATGGTCATCATTATTAGAGGTCGCAGGTAGAATTTTAGTAAGAGAAGAGCTTAGCAAATTTAAATGGCACGCTAATGGGTTCACTTCAACAGGTGCAATTCTATCCATGTACGATTATCCAACAACCCTTATTTATGATAGTT
>JBOFCV010000356.1:0-16602 GCA_051646305.1 Turicibacter sp. | reverse complement strand
TAAAATTTATAGTAGGACTATAGGATATCGTCGTACCAAAGCATTTAAGATTCTAGCGCTGCACCTATTCATATGAAATATTTATCGCTTTGTATATAGATAAGCATTTTTTTGAAAATAGGATATTTTTTGTCAGCTTTAAATTGATGATGATTTTAAGAAGTTAAATGAGATCACTGAAAAAAATAATAATATCAGATAAAAGGCGTGAGATAAAATGAAATATGCGTTAATTACCGGGGCTTCACAAGGAATAGGAGAGGCGATGAGTTATGAATTTGCTCAAAGGAATTATCATCTGATTTTAGTTGCAAGAGATGAAGTGCGATTAAATAAGTTGAGAGATAAAATCAAGTCAATCTATCCAATTGAGGTGATGACGATAAGTCGTGATTTATCAGATTTGAGTCAAGCTAAAGCATTATATAAAGAAACAGTTGAATATGAGATAGAGGTTATCGTAAATAATGCAGGTTTTGGTTTGTTTGGAGATTTTGAAGATATTGAATTAGAGCAAGAGTTGAATATGATTAATTTAAATATTTCAGCGTTGCATGTGTTAACGAAACTTTATGTAAAAGACTTTATTAAAAAAGATAGCGGGTATATTTTAAATGTTGCTTCAACTGCGGCGTTTCAATCAGGTCCGCTTATGGCAAGTTATTACGCAACAAAGGCATATGTTTTAAGCTTTACAGAAGCGATTGCGGAGGAATTAAAACAAAAGAATTCAAATGTAATGGTGAGTGTTCTTTGTCCGGGTCCTGTGAGTACTGCTTTCCAAAAACGTGCAAATATCGGAGAAGTTGGTAAGTTGCCGACGCCTGATGAAGTAGCAAAAGAAGCGGTAAAGGGATTGTTTAAAGGTAAAACATTAATGATTAGTGGAAGTAAAAATAATGTCTTAATTTTCTTGAATCGCTTTATTTCAAGAAGAGCGGGACGTGTTTTAGTGTATAAAAATCAATTGAAGAAAAAATAAGAAACCATAAAAAAGAATGACGGTGCTAGTTAGCCTCGCCATTCTTTTTTTATGGTTGGATTTGTTTGTTTGTTATCATCGGATGGTTGAATTGGGGGCGTTTCGGGTGCGAAGATAGCCTGAAGTGTTTCATACAAGTCGTTGGAGTTATCAGTATTAGTTTCATCTGAGGAAATGATTGCCTCGTATAGCGAGATTGCATTTTCAGTTGAATTTTCCTGAAATGGAATGGGGTTAGTCTCCATGTTATCCCACAATTCATCTGTTGTTTTAGCTATAGTAACAGTAGTGTTTAAGGGGGTCATGGCAAATAGTAAGTCAATGGCGTTATTATCTAAACGGATGCAGCCATTCGTTGTGGCAGTGCCAATACTATCGGGACTATTTGTTCCATGAATGGCGTAATCAGGATTAGACAGTTCTAATAAACGAGTGCCGTAAGGATTTTCTTCAAGGGGAATATCGTTTCTAGGATTTACAAGTTTTTGACTGATGGTAAAGTTACCAAGAGGCGTTTGATTAAACTGGCCGACTGCGATTGGAAATTGATAATAGATATAATTGTCGTCAGCCAAATAAAGCTGTTGATCTTTAGTGGAAATATAAAGGCCTAATAGACTAAAATAATTGGTATTTGAGTTGGGTGTATTAGGTTGCACACTTTTAGTAACAAGTTCAGTTAGTGGAAGGGTACTATCGATATAAGGAGCATAATACCATCCACCTTCAAAATTTTGAACAGAGTGTGATTCATTCGTACCGCTGAGTGGATTGTTTGGAATGGTTGATAAATAGTGATTGGGATAGTTTTCTGTGAGGTCTGATAAATGAGTAGGGAAAACGCCGGTTTCTAGGATGTATTGATAGAGTGCATTTCGAATGATTAACAGGGGTTCATGTGCAGAATAATCATTTTTTGCTGATAAGGATACAATATTTTTTGCAGGCGTTAATTCTTTTATTTCGAAGGGATTATCAACGGTAATGTAGGGATTAGAAAGTCCTGTTGAATTAACAATGGCGCGCTGGCCTAAAAAAAAGAAAAAGATGAGTAAATACATGAAAAGGAGAAACCATAAAAAATAATAATACCAGGGTTTATCTTGATTGGGCTTTAGCCGAATATGATTTTTATTTTCAAGTTCTGATAGTAAGCGTTTTGCTTCACCATCGCCGTTGTTTGCAGCGTGTATGAGATATTGTGTAGATTGTTTGAGTAACTGTTTTGCTTCTTGTAGAATAATTTCATTAGAAGATTCGTAATATTGTCGTTTAAGTTCAAAATATTCTTTTAATAATTTTTTTCCTTCTATCGTCTCATTTGAATACATAGGATTTCACCTCGGTTCATTATGGTTAAATAAAGTTAAAAAAATATAGAATGATACATGAAAAAATAAAAGTGTTAAAGTAAATAAAAGATACAGGGGGGGAAAACAAAAAAAGACATCGAAAAAGATCAATGTATGTCGGGAGTTTTGTTTTTTTAAGATAGTATAGTATATTCAATTCTTATAAAAATGTGTGCCTTTTTATGAAAATAAATGAAGGAATTGTTGTCGATAAAAGAAGTTGTTGGATGTAAGTTACAAATTTGTAAGTTTTGTGTCACCTTATTCTATGGAGGAATCGGAATGATTGAGTTAATATAAGTGCATGACAAAATTAAAGTGAGGCGAAAAAAATGAAAATATTTGATTCTTTTACATTAAAAATAATAGCAATCTTCACGATGCTACTTGATCATATTTACACGTATGTGGGGGGAGATATTCCAATTTGGTTTGGGTATTTAGGGAAGTTAGCTGCGCCTATTTTTTTCTATCTGATTGTTGAGGGGTTCTTCCACACGCGTAGTAAGGAAAAGTATTTAATGAGGCTTGCTAGTTTTGCTGTTCTAATGGTGGGGGTTGACGTGGTCATGGGGATAACAAACAATGTATTTGCGTCACTTGCTTTATGTATCTTGCTTTTAATGATGATAGAAAAGGTTTTTGTAGCTGATAATTTACTTAGACGAATCTTATTAATTTTAGCTTGTATGGGAATTGGGATAGCAGCGTTGTTTACTGAGGCTTCTGTGTATGGGGTTATGATGACATTGATTTTTTACTTCTTTAGAGATAAAAAGGGATGGCTTGCGGTGGTTTATATCATGTTTAGTTTATCTCCTGTTTTTGGGGTTTTGGGTGTTCCTGGAATGTATGAGCAATTATTCCTTTATGATTATCAATGGATGATGGTATTTGCTTTACCGTTGATTCTTTTGTATAACGGAAAGTTAGGTTTGAAAAATACCTTTACGAAGTGGATGTTTTATGTCTTCTATCCAGCGCATTTAATTATTGTTGTTACAATTGGACATTTATTAGCTCAACGCTAAAAAAGACTTCATTTCGCACGTAGCGAAATGAAGTCTTTTTTATATACGGATAACGTGCTATATCGTCATGTAATGACCGAATGAAGCGAGGTATTCCTGGTTTTGTTTGTAGTTGGAATCATAGGTTCCAACTTTTCTCCAAAATGATCGGTCATGATTTAAATGTAAGATGTGACATAATTCATGAATCACGACATAATCAATAACATGCATGGGAGCCATGGAGAGTTTATAGTTAAATGTAAGATCTTTTAAAGAACTACAGGTTCCCCACGTACGGGGTGAATCAACAATGGTCACGCTTTTTGATTTGACGCCAATGACCTTTTCGAAATGCTTAACTCTTTTTTTAACAAGTTCTTTTGTTTTAGTGGTGTAAAATTTTTTGAGTTTCAGTTGGGCGGCTTCTTCGCTTTCAGGAATTGCTTCTAAGAGATCAATTAATTGATAAGCTTTACCTAAATATAAAAAGTTTTCTGCTTCTGAGTACGATTTAACATTTGAGACATAGCGGCGGTTTTCAAGTTTAGCCATAAAATTAAGAATAGATGTCGCGTTTGATTGAATGAAATCATGGATTTCTGGTTCTAAAGTTTTTGAAGGGACTTTGACAGTGATAAAACCTTCAGGGGTAATATCGAGATGCATCTTTTTTCTTTTGGCGTATTGAACATCGAAAGTGATGGTTTTATTATCAATTATAATTTGCATATGAATTCTCCGTCTATTAATTTAAATGAACAAGAAATATTATAGCACAACGTTGAAAGGAGGTGTATGAAAGGAAAAAGATGCGGTAATTTTAGAATAGAAGGGATCTAGTAATTAAAAGGTAAACTTTGGTTTAATTGTATATTGACAGGTAAAGTGTTCATGGCATATAATAGCAGTGTTCAGACATTTTATTATGTTTAATGATACCATTAAAATTCATCATGCGCCCGTGGCTCAATTGGATAGAGCATCTGACTTCGGATCAGAGGGTTATGGGTTCGACTCCTATCGGGCGCGCCAATAAGGAAATAGAGTCATCGTAGATGGCTTTTTTTTTGGAAATAGTTTAGTGATAATAGATAAAATATTAGGTGTTTTCGTTATGAACACCAAATTATATGATTGACATGAAATAGCTTTCGTGATATTCTGACGTAGAAAGAAAAGCTAAAGTTAAAATTTAATGATTTTATTTATATAGGATTGTAACTAACCATAGAATATATGAGTCTAGGCAAAACCTAAGCAGAGTGTACAGGATACGTGTATGCTTTGTTTAGGTTTTTTTTATATCTGTTAAAGGCGTTAAATAGGTCGTGAAATGTTTAAGTTGGATACAAAAAGATAATCATAATAATACTGTTACGACACTTATGTATATAATTCCCTGTTGGGTAAACGGATCTAACAGAGAGGAGATGAGTTTGATGATCATAAAAAAAATATTGAATAATAATGCGGTTTTATCTTCAAATGACAAAGGTGAAGATATTATTATTTTAGGTAAAGGCATTGCATTTCAAAAGAAAGTTGGAGAAAGTATCACGTTAACAAATAGAACAGAAATTTTTACCGGATCTAATAAAGATTTAAATGAAAAACTTTTAGATATTGTGTCAAATATTCCTCAGGAATATTTACATATTACAGAGAAAGTCGTCGAGATGATTGAAAAAGACTATGGGAAGCAAATAAATAATATTATATATGTAACCTTAACAGAACATATACAAGGTGCTATTGAACGATTTCATAGCGGTGTGGAACTAAAAAATCCATTTTTAACTGAAATTAAGCGTTTATACAGTGATGAGTATGAGGTTAGTAAAAAAACGTTAACGTTAATTCAAAATGAATTTGGTATTAAATTTAATGAGGATGAAGCAGGATTTATCGCTTTTCATATCGTAAATGCTGAACTAAATGGTGACATGGAAAATATCTTTAAAATAACTAAAATCATGCATGAAATTCTAGATGTCATTAAATATCATTTCAAAGTAGAATTTGATGAAGATACCTTACAATATCATCGATTTGTGACGCATTTGAAGTTCTTTGCTCAGCGAATTTTTAATCAGACAACTCACAGTGAAGAGGATAATGAATTATTTTATATTTTAAAAGAGAAATACGGAGAAAGTTTTTTATGTGTTGAAAAAATAAAAACACTGATTGAAAAAAAATACCAGTACGCATTAAGTGAGGAAGAACAATTATATTTAATGATTCATATCCAAAGAATTAAAAATAAAGTTAGTAAACCCATGGAATAGAAATCGGATGAGCACAACTTTAAAAACTTAGTTAATGCTTATTAAGCTTAGTGCTTTGGTTAGATTTATTGTTATTAAGGGATGATTGGAATTAAATTAACTTGATTAAATTTAATAATAGGAAGGGTAGGAGCCATCTTTCTTAATTATTTCAAATATAAAGTGATAAAAGCATAGTTATTAGCTTTTAAGAAAACCAAAACAATAGAGCTAACCTTATTAATTTCGTTCATAGAAGTTGGTTTTATCCAACCGACTTTTAATGATATATATATTGGATTGTAACTATTTTATGCAGAAGCATATATTTAGGCAAAACCTCTTACTTACAAAATAAATGAAGTGGAGGAGTAAAAAATGGATTACACAGTAGTAGCAAAACAAATATTAGAGAGAGTGGGTGGCGTAGCAAATGTTGAGAGCGTCATTCATTGCATGACACGATTACGTTTTACACTTAAAGACGAGACAATCGTTTCGGATGAACAGGTTAAGAAAACAAAAGGTGTCATGGGTGTCATGAAAAAAAGTGGTCAATACCAAATTATAATTGGAAACGATGTGGCTAAAGTTCATCAAGAAATTTTAAAACAAGGGAATTTCAAAGATGCTTCGTCAAAACAAACTGAGGGTAAAAAAGAAAATCAAGGAACATTCTCATATATCCTTGATGTCTTAGCGGGATGTGTTTCACCGATTATTCCAGCATTAATTGCAGCGGCTATGATTAAGGTGTTGTTAACGGTCCTTCCAATGGTTGGATTATTAGAACCAAGTAGTCAAACGTATCAATTATTATCAGTTATTGGAGATGGCGCATTCTTCTTTATGCCAGTATTAATTGCAGCATCGGCAGCCAAGAAGTTTAATGCGAATTTATATTTAGCGATAAGTTTGGCGTGTATTATGGTCCATCCAAGCTTTATTGCGTTAATGAATGAATCAGAAGTTGTTAAATTCATTGGCATTCCAGTGGTGAAAGCCTCATATGCGTATTCAGTTATTCCAGTTATTTTAGGTGTCTGGATTTTATCTTATGTGGAACGATTTGTTGATAAAATAACACCAGTTATGACTAAAAACTTCTTAAAGCCATTATTAATTATTTTAATTGCGGCACCGATTGTATTAATGACAGTAGGGCCTATTGGGGCTATTGCAGGAGAATTATTATCTTCAGGCGTTTATTTTATTCAAGATAAAATTGGATGGTTAGCAGTTGCGTTAATCGCTGGGTTTATGCCATTCATCGTTATGACAGGGATGCACCACGCCTTTACACCTGTGAAATTAGCAAGTTTAGCTGTCCCTGGTGGATATGAAGCTTTAATTCTTGTTGCCGAATTATGTTCAAATTTAGCGCAAGGTTCAGCAGCAATGGCTGTTGCATTTAAAACGAAAAATAAAGATTTAAAACAAATTGCATCATCTGCTGGGTTCTCAGCATTAGTAGCAGGGATTACTGAACCTGCGATGTATGGTGTAACGGTGAGATTAAAAAAACCGATGTTAGCGGCTTGTCTTGCAAGTGGGACAGCAGGGATATTTGCTGGAATCATGAAGTTAAAAGGATTTGGAGTGGCAACACCTGCCCTCGTGACGTTAGTTCAATATGTAGATGCTAATAATTCTCAAAATATCATCATTGCAATCATGACAGCGGTTATTACGATTGTTTTATCATTTGTCTTAACGCTTGTTATTGGATTTGAAGACCCGATTGAAGAAACTGAAGAGATGATTTCAACGACGATGACACCATTAACGACAGCAGAAACAATTTCAAGCCCGATGGAAGGTGTTATCATTCCATTAACAGACGTGAGTGATAATACGTTTTCAAGTGAAGCATTAGGAAAAGGAATTGCCATCGTTCCTACGAAGGGACAAGTTGTCGCACCGTTTGATGGGACAATCGAAGCGTTCTTTAATACCCATCATGCAATTGGATTAAAAAGCAATTCAGGTATTGAAGTTTTGATACATGTGGGACTTGAAACAGTAAATTTAAAAGGTAAGTATTTCACGCCTAAAGCAAAAATGGGTGATCGTGTTAAAAAAGGTGATTTATTATTGGAATTTGATTTCGATAAATTAATAGAAGAAGGTTATGAAACGGTTACACCTATTGTAATCACAAACACAAATCAGTATTTAGATGTGATTGGATTGAATGCTTTAAATATAAATTTATTGGATGATTTATTATCAATTGTTTAAATCGTAAAAAAGGAGAGACAACAGGATGAAAAATAAGATGCCTAAGAATTTTTTATGGGGTAGTGCTTCTGCGGCCTATCAAGTGGAAGGTGCAGCTTTAGAAGATGGAAAAGGGTTAAGTAATTGGGATGAGTTTGTGCGAATTCCTGGTAAGACGTTTAAAGAAACAACTGGCGATGTTGCAGTCGATCATTATCATCGATTTAAAGAAGATGTGGCTTTAATGGCTGAAATGGGATTAAAGACCTATCGTTTTTCAATCGCATGGTCTCGTATTTATCCTAATGGTAGTGGTGAGGTTAATGAATTAGGAATTAAGTTTTATGATGAGTTAATTGATGAGTGCTTAGCTTATGGAATTGAACCGATGGTAACGATTTATCACTGGGATTTACCTCAAGCGCTCGTGACACAGTATGGGGGATGGGAAAACCGTCAAATCGTTGATGATTTTGTGAATTATGCGAAAACATTATTTACTCATTTTGGTTCAAAGGTGAAGTATTGGATTACAATGAATGAACAAAATATTTTTACAACACTTGGTTGGATGTTAGCGATTCATCCACCGGGAAAATTAAATGATGAAAAAATGTACTATCAAGTGAATCATCATGCGAATATTGCGCATGCAAAGACTGTGCTAGCGTTTAAAGAGATGGTGCCAACTGGATTAATTGGCGCAAGTTTTGCGTATGAGCCTGGCTATGCGATCAACTGTGATCCCAAAAATGCAATCGCAAAAATGAATTTTGACGAGCTTAAAAACTATTGGTGGTTAGATGTTTATGCCTATGGACATTATCCTAAAATAGCGTTTAATATTTTAGAGAAAAAAGGAGTAGCACCTTCATTTGAACCTACAGATGCGCAAGTTTTAAAACAAGCAGCGGGTCTGGTTGATTTTATGGGAGTTAATTACTATAAAACAAGTGTGTGTGAGTACAATCCATTAGATGGTGCGACGCCGTTTGGAACGTTAAATACAACAGGTGTAAAAGGAACTGGGGAAGTAACAGGACAACCTGGCCTATTTAAAAACCCTTCAAATCCTTATTTACAAACAACGGATTGGGATTGGACGATTGATCCAAGTGGATTACGATTTGCTTGCCGTGAAATTACGAGCAGGTATCAATTACCGATTGTTATTTCTGAGAATGGATTAGGTGCCTTTGATAAGCTTGAAAATGGGAAAGTTCATGACCCATATCGTATTGCTTATTTAAAAAGTCATATTGAAGCTTTAATTGAAGCCGTTGAAGATGGGTGTGAAGTGTTAGCTTATTGTACGTGGTCATGTACCGATTTATTAAGTTGGTTAAATGGCTATCAAAAGCGTTACGGATTCATTTATGTGGATCGTGAAGAATCAGAAGTTGGTTCAACGCTTAATCGTTATAAAAAAGATAGCTATTACTGGTATAAAGAGGTTATTGCGTCAAATGGAGAGAAGTTATAAAAGAATAAGTGGGTATATAAGACTTCGTATGTTCTTTGGTTTTTCAAAACGATTAGTACGACTATTTGAAAATAGAGATTCCTTTTAGGGTTAAGTATTCGTTTTATATTCATATATCTTTAATAGCAAGTTATCCTATTGTCTGTGTAAAAAATTTGAAGTTCTAAAATTTTCACAGGCTAACATTCTGACTACGAAGAAATTGACCAAGCTATATTTAAGCAACGTATAAACGTCGACTATATCAGGTACCAAGACCTCATATAGTCGCAGTAGAAGTTTTGAAATACCAAAACTTACAGCGTCTAACATATAAAGCTACCCAGATTAAAGTTTTGATTAAATATTTTTTAGTGATAGATGTTGTAGAGGTATTTTTAAAATTCAAGCAGGATGTCTTGATACCCTAGGTGTTTAATCTTTATAGACTGCAATACAATATCTAGTTTATTTATCGGTCGTATATAGTATTAAAATTTATCATAAATTCAACAACAAAAAGAGCTGAATCCAAATTTGGGTTCGGCTCTTTTTAATTTGATTAAGGGATGGGAATTTAAGAAGTCCTAATATTTTAAACATGATTAATACCATAAGGGGCCAGTGAATCCATTAGAAAGAGAAGTTTATTTTTAGATTGAGTCTAAAGTTATTCATAAATAGCCTATTATCATGAAAAAAGACCTTTGAAATAAAGTTTGAGGCTCAAATGATTTAGCATTTATTTTAAAGGCCTTTTGGTTTTATTAAGTGTGTATGTTAATGGCACTTAACTTTATAACGTAGCAGAATAAAATATAGTAGGTAATTGTAAACGGATTACCTGTTTTTAAAAAAATCGCATAAGGGGGAAGTAAAATGGCGATTGACGATGAGTTTATTCAACGGAGGGACGCAAGTAAACCTATATTTAAGAGGATAGAAAATCTAAATCAAAGGAAAAAAGGGTTTAAATATAGCTTAGAAAATCAAAACCAATCTTTTATATTTAAAGAAAATGAAGTGTTAGTATTTTCTAATCAAAATAAGCGGGATCAAATAAGTCTCACATTCGATAATGTTTCACCACAAGTCAATCTTGTAGAAGAACAACTACTTTACGAATCTGATATTAATGAAATTCGGTATGAGAATATATATTCAGGAATCGACAGCATATTTTATGTCAATAACGGATATTTGGAACAAGACTATATTATTTATCCAACAAAAGACCCAAGTCAAATCAAATTCACAATTAATAATGTGTCACACATTGAATTAGATGCTGAAGGAAATCTAATGATAAATAAAAATAGTCAACAATATAAGCTAATAAAACCATTGACTTATCAAGAAATAGATGGAAAAAGAAAAATGATTGAGAGTTCTTATTGTCTAAAGGACAATCAAATAATTGGCTTTAATATTGGGGAATATGAGGCTGATAGGACGTTAATTATAGACCCAATATTTGATTTTTCAAGACATCTCAAACATGATTATGAGTCGGGGGGAGGTCTTACATACAATAGGTTGAATAATGGATCAGCTATAACAAAAGATAAAGATGGAAACATATATGTTTTAACAACGGAAACGACTTACGTGGAAGCAAATTGGGTAGAAGAAGGTGCTTCAGAAAACACGAGTTTTACCGGATTTTTAGTTGTTAGAAAATTTAATACTGATGGAAAACAACTTGGAAAAGACATGGTGATTGCAAAAAATTTATCTAATTCAGTTACGCTAGCTACGATTGGAACAGATCTTACAGTAGATGCTGAAGGCAATATCTATGTTATTGGATCAATTATGGATCCAATCAAAGTCATCATTTCAATTTTTTGGCAAATGCCGATTATAGGACCCATTATTGCTTTGATACTAGTGGCGATAATATACGGTTGGGGGTATGATAAACCAACAGCTAATGTAATTAATCCTTCTAAAAATGCAATTTTAAAAGAAATAACAGGAATCATTACATCTTTTATTATAAAACTTCCACCTGACTATATTGAAGATAGTCAACCAAGTGCGTGTACTTATATTGGAGGTGAACCAGCAAAAGTATCTAAAGAAGACTGGGAGGTCATTATGAAGGCATTTTGGAAGGGAAACCTTAAACCACTTCAAGAATTATTTGCCAAGATAATCATGGATATGACATTTATAAACAAAGTTAAGGTGGATAAATCTGGTTCAGTTTGGATAACAGGTAGCACAAACTCCTCTAGAGTCTCATATGCCAAAAATAAAATTCATGGTAATAGACACGATGCATTTTTGATGAAATTAAACAATGATTTTAGTCAGGTAGAATCGTTTTATTTTATCGGTGGTAAATTGTCAGATTTTGGTTTGGGTTTGATGCTAAATGAAAAAGAAAATTCAGACAATTATGATGTTTTTGTTGTAGGAGAAGCTGAGGTGGATGTTGATTTAACTCAGCAAAATTTACCCGGTGTAAGAGGGGAATTTGAAGTGGTAAATGCCCGTCAACCAACCGCTAAACCTAATGCAACGACAAGTGGATTTATCGCTAAGTTTTTATCTTCTGGAACGCCTGAATATATTAGTTTATATAGTGGGAATCGTGGTGAAACAGTAATAAATGACATTGTCATTCACAAGGATGGAATGTTGTATATTATTGGTTCAACAGAAGGTGGTATACCAATAACTCAAGAAAGTTATCAAAAAACACATCTAATCAGTCCTGGTCAATATGTCGGTTTTATTAGTAAAATTAATCCAGCTGATCAAACTATTTTAGCATCTACCTATTTGGGAGGATCGAAAGACTACACAGGAAGTGGCCCATCATTAGGAACAAGTTTCCTTCCATACATTTCATTTGCTTCAGGAACCATAAATATGAGTAACCGAGGAGTTTTGAAGTCGATCGCATTAGATGCAGGTGGATTTGTCTTTGTAGTAGGAGAAAGTAGCTCTTGTGATTTTCCACTGACAGCTGGTGCATTTCAATCGGTATTATTGGGGCGTTCAGATTGTGTTTTAGCAAAAATGGATAGCAATTTAAAAAATCTAGTTTATTCTACTTACTTTGGTGGCAGCGATCGTGATGCAGGGAATCAAGTTGTCGTTGATGAATTTGGTAATTTGTTTGTGATCGGGCAAACAGCATCTAGAGATTTTCCTATTTCAGAAGGTCAATTTCCATCTGAAGCCAAAGTTAGTGCAGTATTCTTCAAGATTCCATCCTAAAAAAACTGGGGGGGATTCGTATTTAAGATAAAAAAAACCTTAAGCATCCATTAAACTGCAGGGATTACACAAAGTTATAGAAGGTGAATACTTAACACTGATTAGAGGACTTAATCTGAGTCACTGTAAGTGGGGGACAACGTGCTAAATGATTAGAAGTTCTAGAACATTCTGATGATTAAATAGCACGTATTAGCTTCATAAGTTCTTTAATAAACTAAGATGCGATTGGATTTAGGCGGGATAACAGAAAGTAGTTAGAATTATTTTTCCAAACAGCTAGATGAAATAAATAGTACATACCATTCAGGAAATGTAACGTTACATTTAACTCTATAAAACAACAGAATCTAATCAGATAAAAAGAAATATTAGCAATAATAATTTCTATCTTACGAAGTCTACAAGTAAATGAACCCATTTTAGAGCTAGTTTTAATGCGGAAGAGCCATAATTTATTCAATATAGGGGCGCAGCTACGTTTAATGGAACGGGGAAGTGCAAAAATAATAAAAAAATCATGATAACATTGGGGGAATGTATATGACTAATGATGATGAAATGATCAAAACATCTAATTTAGAATCGATATACTTTGAATCAAATGAAACACAACTTCCAGAGGATATAAAATACATACTAGATTATCGTAATCAAAGAATGTATTTTAAACGTAATGGAATTGACCTTTATTTAACGATATATGATAAAGATTTATTTAAAATTATATTTACAAATAGTAATTCAAATGTGCAGATAAGTAGTGCTGAAATGTTAGTACATAAAACCACATATCCTGCATCTAACCTTAAAAATATTAATAATTATAAAACGATTAAGTATAATAGGCTTTATCCAAACATTGATTTGGTGTTTGAAGAAAATCATAAGCATATTCAACAAACATTCACTATTAATCCAAATGGAAATCCTAATGAAATTAAGATTGATTTTCCAAGTAGTGAAAGAATCAAGATAAATACGGAGGGGAAGTTAATTATTGAGTTTAGAGGGTATGTTTTTAATCTAGATAAACTAAAAGTCTTTCAACAAATGAATGGATCGCAAATAGATATTGAAGGCGAATATGTTGTCCATAATAAAAACGTTGGTTTTAATTTAGGCAATTATGATAAGAGTCAACCCGTATTTATAAGTGCTACGTTTGATTTCTCGTTAATTAGTAATGATATAGAGGAAAAGGGATTTTATTTGGATAAAAATAATAATCAATACATTGTCATTCAAAAAACACAAGTAAAAGATTTGAAAACAGTAAAAGCCTACATTGAAGCTATTGAATGGGTTAAAAATTTAATTAATATATTTAAAAATTTTATGACTGAAGAAGAAGCGCTCACTATGATTGCTACCTGGCTTCAAGGCGCCTATCGAGTTAACTCTGTTATCTTGAAAAAATTAGATGCTTCCAATCAATTAGTGTTAATCATTAAACAACTAGAATTAGCGTTTGAACCTCGCGAAATAATAAGTCCAGCTAAACCTAATCATCCGGAATTAGCGTTTGAACCACGAGATACGATGCTACCAAGTGTCACAGACATTGTTGTCGATGATCAGGGCAATCTCTATATTTGTGCAAATGTAGCTGCAAGACAAGTAGACGAGAAAAAACGGAAACCTAGTTGGTACCCAACCCGTGTGGTTCAATATAATCCAACAGGAAATGGGGATGGCGCCATATTAAAACTTAATTCAGAGGGGCTAGTTTTTAATATGAGTTATTTTGGTGGTAATAAAGGCACAGAAATTGCATCCATTGCGCTCTACCAAGAAGAAATTTGGATAACAGGCAGTACCAGTGCTTCTGATTTGCAAGTAACAAATGGGTCAAGTCTAAATTTAGTGTGGTCTGATCTATTTGTGACTCATTTCAATCAAGATGTCTCTCATGTGTTATTTTCAACGTACATTGGGGGACAGATGATAGACTATGGAAAAAAAATCTTGATTCATCAGCTAAAAGATTCGTATGAAGTGTACGTCATTGGAAATGTTGAAAATGATGTGTATATACCAAAACAATACAAGCCGAAAGGAGAATTAGGGTATTTTCCTACCACACCGAACGCTATGCAAAAAGAGTTAGTTCCTGGGACATACGGAGTTAGTGCTATTATCAAGATGAGTGCAACTGGAAATATAATAGAAAGCACACTTTTTGATGGCGGTTTAGGAGATACATGCATTTCAACAGCAGCAGTTGATGCGAGCGGGAATTTATATATTGCGGGAACCACTAAAGGTGGGATAAAAATGGGATGGGAAAACAGTGAACGCGCTGGTTCTCAAGTACCGATGCTACATAAAGACCAATATACGGGTTTCATCTGTAAAATAGATTCTCAAGTAAAAAATCTTTTAGGAGCGAGTTATCTAGGGGGAAGTACAGAAGAGTACATTGATCCAACCCCTTATGACTTTATTAATCCAACCTCTGTGGTGTTTACAACTAAACAAGTTATTAACCAAATGGCACTTGGCCCAAATGATGATATCTATCTGACAGGAAAAACAGGATCAGTTGATTTCCCAACGACGATTGATGGGTATCAACCTTATTTTTCTGGTGGAACAGATGTGTTTATTTGTAAAGTTGCGTCACAGGATTTAAGTTTAACCTATTCAACATTTTTCGGCGGGAGTGGGGCTGATGTGGCTAACCAAATCGCTGTTAGTGAAGAAGGGACTGTTTATCTTGTGGGACATACTTACTCCACTCATTTTGAAAATTTGACAGAAGATTATAGTTCGGGTGGATCTGTTTTTGAACTTGTCTTACAAATGAATCAACCTTCACAGGTTGTTAATTTAGAAAAAAATCTAAAAATTGCACTCAATAAGATACTTAATAGAAGTGAAAATCAAGATATTACGCAACATGATTTACGACATCTCCCACAAAAGATAGATTTAAGTCATTCAATGATCACAGACTTGACCGGTTTAGAATATGCAAAATATATGAAAGAACTCAATCTTTCGCATAATAATATTTCAGACATCACTCCCATTCATACATTGCCGTATTTAGAGTATTTGGATATAAGTGAAAATAACATTTCAAATTTAACACCTCTAAAATTACTTCCACAATTAGAAACCTATTTTGTAAACCAACAGATTGTCACGAAACAAGCGACATTTACCTCAAACGGGAAGTATGAAACATTACATATTCCGTTTATTACGATTGGCTTAAATGAGGGAAATACTAATCCTTTGATTTCAAACATCTCTGATAATGGTATCTATGATGAGGAAAAACAAATGATTTTATGGGAGAATCTTTCAGTGGGCGATCAAGTAAACTATAATTTCGATTATCATAATGGATTTTGTGGAACGGTATATGTTGACGTTATAGCGATAACCCCTGTAACTAGAAAAGTGCGTTACCGATATGTTACCCCAACTATTTCCTCAGGTGCAAAGACTCATAGCTTAATCTATGGCGCTTATAATTTTAGCAACAAATCACAATTAGTACGTGTGAAAATCTATGATGTTAAGAAAAGAAAGGTAGTTCATAAAGCGGTCATTTGTATTGATGCAGGGAGAAAAGAAACGTTTGTATTCGGAAAAATACCAGCAGTTTATAAAGTTGTGTTTGAGGTTAGAAATAAAGCGGTTTACCTCTTCTCAGTGCCAAGAATTCAGGGGAAAAGGGTACCAATCAAACGTAGTTATGTCGTGATAGGTAATTTATATGATAATCACAATATGAAAAGAGTAAAGATTAAGTAATTAAAAGGTTTATTTAAAATAGACAAGCATAAAAAAGTAATAAAGATTGAAATAAACCTTATTAGGTTTTAGTAGGCGATGCGTTCTTTTTAAATTGTATAGGAGTTATCTTATTAAAATTTTGAAAATATAGTGAGGTTTTTATTAATAAATAACTATTCGCAATTCGTATGAGTTGAAAGTCCGATATGATTTTATCTATTAAGAGTAAAATGAGTTCGTGAATACCGCCTCAAAAAAAGGCGGTATAATAGTAGGTTTATAAACATATGATTAAAAGACTGCAATTTTTACCTCAACTTGTCAG
>JBOFCV010000320.1:0-4264 GCA_051646305.1 Turicibacter sp. | reverse complement strand
ACATAGCAGATTAACTTGCATGCTATATGACGTTATTGAGTTATGTAGTGAGACCTAATAAGATGTATTAACTGTATTTTATTTCCTAGTTAGTGATCATGCGGTCGATGCAGATAATTCGATAGAGGTACTACGATCTATCTGAGTTTAGCTACATGCCAATCTTTATTTTTAACTATTAGGTGGTTGCCTAAGTAAGGTTTTCCTTAATTAAAAAACACTTTGGAACTTAGTTTTTTTATTGAAATGACATTGTCATTTTTACTATTCTCCGCCGATATATAAGATAGAACCTGTATTTTTTTTAAAGGCTTGGAAAAATAGAAGCCTTGAACATATCTCATGCCAAGCGTTCTTATTATTTCTAACTCAGCATTAGTCTCAACACCCTCAGCAATAATAATTATACCAGTGGCTGATGCATAACTGATTATCGATGATAGAAGACGTTGTGTTGATTGAAATTCATGGATTTTATGCACTAATTTACGGTCAATTTTAATCGCATCAAATGTACCTATACTCAAAGTTGAGAAAAATGCATATCCAGTACCAAAATCATCCAGGTAAATTCTGATACCTAATGCCTTTATTCTTCCAACAACATCAATAAATAACTCCTGATCTAGAATAGGCACAGACTCTGTCACTTCAATATTAATGGAATATGGTGAGAGTCCATTGTCATGAATAATCTCTGCTAGAAAACTTTCGATCATATCACCATTAAATATCAATTGCGATGGTGATATATTAACGGTGACTGGTAAGTTTGTGGTACGAATGATATCCAATGCACTTAAAACCATCATTTCAAAAATCTCATTCATATAACCATATTCTTCAGCCCAATTTATTATATCGATAGTCCCGATAGTTGGATGTCTTAGAAGTGCCTCAAAAGATATAACTTTACCGTTTTCTATATCATGGATCGGTTGAAATACTGCGTAACTATTTTTCAGTATATCTTCAACATTAAAAGTTCTGCTCCAAGATACTTTCTCATGTTTCTTTCTATGATCCATGTGCCTTTCAAAACAAACGGGGGATTTAGCCTTGGTTCGTTTAGCTACAAACATAGCGATATCAGCCTTATCTAATATACTATCAAGCACAGTCTCCTGGATAGGATAAAAACAAACTCCTATAGATATTCCAATTGAAAGCTCTACGCCGCTGACAATCACTGGGTTTTTTACTTTATCAAAAATATTTTGACATAGTTCCAATGTGTAAGATTTATCTCCAGTGATAATGAAGCCAAACTCATCTCCACCTAATCTCGCAACTACAGGATTATGACCAAGTGCAGCTCTGATTCTTGTTGCAACAATTCGTAATACAAGGTCACCAGATGAATGCCCCATTACGTCATTTATTTCTTTAAATTTATCTAAGTCAGCATATGCAACCAAACAATCTTTTTTACACTGAACATTTTCTTTTAGTGTATTGATAAAGCCTTCACGATTTAAGGCTCCGGTTAATGGGTCCATTAAACGGCTCTTTTCTAGAGCCTCAAGGTTATCTTGTAATTCATGGATGAATTCAATCTCCTTCCTCCGCATAATTAAAATTATGCTAGTACTCACACAAATTCCATAAAAAAGAATAAACTCATATAATGAAAGTGAAAGAGCTACATTTACTGCTGCAAAAAGAGCGGAAACAAGTGAAACAATCATAATCTTTAAATATATGCTTGTTCGAATAAATAAAAAGATAAACGATGCCATTAAAATAAGAGCAAATGTCTCTTTAGATAGATCATGAAAATGTATATTCACGATGTAAAAAACCATAGATGACAACAACACTAATAAACTAAACTGAAAAAGCTTAGTATTCTTATCATTTGGTATCAACATGTCAGATAAAAACAAGTATGACGTAAAAAATGTAAAGGCCATGAGATTTGCTGAAAATAACTGATATACCAAGAGCAATGACGCACTAGGGAATATTAAAATAGAAAAACTAGCGATCAACGTACATATAGCACCACCGACGTGCAATACAACATACGATATAACATGATTTTTATTCCCCTCAAAAAAATGAAGCTGCCAAAACTTTAATAAATAAAAAAAACCTAATATAAATATCGTATTATTTACTGCATACATAATAATTGATGTGCCATATGTGCCCATTCCAACGGGATAGTTTTGGCTAGAAAAATATAGTAAGTTGAATCCTATTATCGTCATGAATAACAAAGAAATAATAATTTTTTTAGGGATGCAATTTGAAAATGCCCATAAAAAAAAGACCATGTATGCATTGGGAGCCCAAGTTATACTATATTCTGAATGATGATGCCCATCAGTTGCAAGATGGTGGAATACTCCTTGATAGATAATGTTACATAATCCTATTGAAACTACAGACAACAGAATATAAACTTTTTTGATATTATTCATGGTGTGACCTTAGTATAAATGCTTTCAGTGTCTTTCACCAAGAGAACTGGAGATAGATACTCCCCCATCAAGGCATAATATGGCACTCTACAAGCTACATCTAGCTCGGTTTTGCTTTGAATTCTATCTAGAATTAAATTAAGACTATATTTTTCTTTTACATAGAAGCAAGTGTCCATAAAATGATTAATCTCAGCAACATTCGCAGGTGGTGGACCCAACCTGAAATATTTAAACACTTCATAAGGGATTTTTAAGTTCCTTGGTAAGCAATTTCTCCAATCATATCCCCCCATACAAACCATATGGCCACTTTCCACAATACGATATAGGTTTCTATATACTTCATCATATATACTGTCTTGTGGTATGCTTGGCATATTTATATCTAAGATTATTTCTATTCTCTGTGATTTTAGTTCGTCAAAAATACTCAATAGCAAACAAATAACGGAAGGAATAATTCTCGCTTCAATTTTAAAAAAAATAGCACTTGGTCGCCTTCCTACGCAATGAAATACGCGGCAAAAATCAACCAAAAGATGTAGTTGTACTTTTGTAATCACCTCCAGAATCTGAATGCTACATGAGTGATAAAAATGTTTAGCTTCAATATATTGAGGTCTAAAGTACAAGCAAGCATTCTTTTTCCTTGGATCTATACAAAAGATATCTTGCATATGTAGTGTTGTATAACTATTCCACCATTCTATGGTCTGACTTCCATCGAAAAAATCTGCATTGTTATCCATTAGCACTCGTTCCTCTGCAGCCTAGTGATTATTCGTTATTTAATATTTCTTTTACTATTAAATACACCTATCTACATTACAAGATCATTAATATTATTTTCAGCTTCCAATTTAAAACCAGACTTACTTGGATTAAATATATAACCCGCGCCTGATATATTTGTAAGGCACGCACAATCTTCATCCGCTTTCTTTATAACCTTACGTATGTTAGATAGAGAAACAGCAACTGTGTTATCACACACAATTCTATTTAACCAAACATTCTCTAGTATTTCATCTTTGGAGATCAGGCGGCCAATGTTATTAATTAAATAATTAAGAACATCCCTATCCTTTTTACCTAACCTTGAGCACATCAAGTTACCATTTGCAAGTTTATATTCAACAATTCCCGATTCAAGATCAAATGATACATCCCTAGACTTATTAACCATCTTCTTATACATAGAACTACCTCCGACAGGCTAAAACTTGTTTATTTGACTTTTATTAATCATTTCATACCTATAATCTAATTTTTTTCACCTAATGTATTGATAGTAAAATAATAAAAACATAAAACATAAAATCTCTAAAAATCATGCACTTGTAAGATGTCAACGCACAAAAAATGCAAATCATAATTTTTTCATAAGTTACTATTAATAACGCACACAAATAACATGCATTGCTATCGCATGTTTGGTGGTTTAGTCAACACACTCGCTATAATTTATATGTGGAAGAAGTGATGAAATCTCTGATGGAAAAATACCGACCTCACACATTCTGATGAATGAGCATCATGGGAGATGCAGATCGAAAATATTTGGGTGAGGTATTGTCTTATGTTGCTCAAACCAAACATGCCAATAGTAATAATAACTAATTATCCTGCTTTAACCCGTCTGTCTCTACATGATAATTAAAGATATTAATCCCTCCATGAATTAATATCATCCATTCCCATTAGAGCTTATCACCCATCCCCCTCAGTCAAACAGGATATTAGCACCTTAAATAAAAATGACGCACTAAAAAACCTCTATGCCACATGTACCCATAAGTTATTAAACCACAACAACATGAGAATAATAAATTTAA
>JBOFCV010000290.1:0-2931 GCA_051646305.1 Turicibacter sp. | reverse complement strand
TAGCCCTACCCCTAAAGCACCGGCTTCAGGTCTTGCATGAGGCATCGCAACGCCTGGGACCATTACGATATACGGTCCCATCTCTTTGACAGTACTGATCATCCCATCAATATAACGTTGCTCAATATAATTATTTTTAAGTAATACTTTACCAGCTTCAGTTATCGCACCGACCCAATCTTCTACCTCTACATTCACATCTACACTATTACGTGTTATTAGTTTTTCAATCATAATCTGTCATATATCCCTTCTTCTAAAGTATAGAGAATCCTAAACTATTTGCATCTCTAAAGAAATCAATGACAGTTTCTTGAGAATACTCTGCTAAATCTTTTCCAACTAAATTCATTTTATCTAATAAACTATTTTGTACCGTTACAATGTGACATCCTGATTGATCCGCTTCAAAAATGTTATATAATTCTCGGCAACTTGCCCATAAGATTTCTATACTTGGATAATCATTTGCAAGTTCTACTGCCTCTTTAACAATTTTCATCGGATTAACACCTGTATCAGCAATTCTTCCTGCGAAAATAGAAATAATAGCCGGGACATCTTTATCTAGGTTTTTTAGAATAGCTTTTACTTGCTCAATCGTAAAGACCGCTGTTACATTTAATTTAATTTGCTGGCTCGATAGATGCTTAATAGATTCCCCATTGAATTCACCTTTTGTATTAACAACAGGAACCTTAATGTAAATATTTTGGCCCCATGTTGCAATTTCTTCGGCTTCCTTAATGATCATGTCTTGTTCATCAGCAAATACTTCAAAAGAAATTGGCATATCTGTAATATGACTAACCACATCTTTAGCAAATGTTTTATAGTCTGTAATTCCGGCTTTTTTCATAAGTGATGGATTTGTGGTAAATCCTTTAGCTAATCCTTTATTATATTCATCTAACATTGAGTTTAAATCCGCACCATCTGCATAAATTTTTACCTGTAGTTCTTTCATCATTTTTACCCCTCCTGTTTATTTCTTAATTTTATTGTAACTGACAAACGTTATTTAGAATAGTTCATTTCATTTCCGTTTTAAACGGAAATGAAAACGCTTTTTGGATTTTGACATCCAGTAATCACTGATTACTTTCTCTCGACAAAAATAAAAAGGCCCCAAAGCCTTCATATTTGTATTCAATTATTCCTATTAACACTCAATTTTAAAAAGTTAACTTCTTTTAACGCTGGTATGGTCTCATTCTATTCTTTACAACCTCAATTCTTACAACAAGAAATTAAAATAACTTTTTATTTATTCCCACTCACTTCTCTGCTCTATTCTTCACCTCATTTACTAATCCCGCTATGCAAAAAACTAAACAAGCGATGATGAAGCAAATGAATATTAGTGTTTCGACTTTCATGATACTAAAGGCGCCGATGAAAATGATGATTCCTAATAATAATCCAGTTATATTATAGGGATTCGTATTTTCTTTTACTTTTTTAGTCCCGTGATAAAATAGGCTGATTAAACTCATCAAGCTTATGAATAGCGATGTTCCAATCCACATGGAGATTTTCATATCAAACCAATTAAAATAATAAATACTTAACAGGGCCACACCTAAAATCACAAATAAATAGAATCCAATTCTAAGTAATGATTTTTCCAAAACGCATCACCTCCTATTTTCATCTTATTCAATCTCTTAAAGAAATACGCTTGTTTCGGATATTATTTTAATTAACAGATTTCAAAGTTATTAAACCGTTCGTTGCGATTTGAAAGCAAGATTTTTATAATCAAAAAAAGTCCGATTTCTAGGTTGTTCTATTTTACGCATAAAACCCACTGAGTGTTTGGGGTTGAATTTGAATAGGTGTAAATTGTTGGCCGTTGAAATGATAACCTCTAATCCCTAGGCCATCGATGAATGTGACGAAGATCCAAAATCCCATTGTGTGATCGTCTTGTGGCCAAAAGTAGATATAGCGATTGAGGTAGGGCATGATTTCGTTTAGTTGGCTGATGGGTTTTTGTAATTGGGGATTTGGGATGAATTGGGGAGGGTATGGAATCCGTGGTTGTTGTGCTTGTTGGGGCGGTGGTGTTTGCGCATGGGCCTCCATTGGTTGATGCCCTTTGTTGTAAATGGAATAGCCGAGTAATCCGCCGAGTAGTAAGTCGGTAAAGCGTGTATCACCTGTTGCATGGACGGATTCTTGAATGTCTTCATAGGTATTTTCATTTCGATTATATATTTTGATATTGTTTGGGTTTCCGCTCATCCTATCACTCCTTTTTTTACTTTTTAATATAGTTTATGCATCTTTGCCTATATGGTGTACGGGTGAGCAATTTTCAAATTGGAATGTTTATGTCCGTGACGAGTGATGAAAAATAAGGTATGATGGTGTTAATGTATATTTTGAAAGTTAAATTGAAATGAGGTTATTTAGATGTTTGATATGCTGATTACGACGCCAGTCTCTGATTTATTTGAAGCAGGTAAATACGATGAAGTTCCATTTTGTGCGAACTGTAATCTTGAGGTTCGTGAAGGGGGCCGCGTTGATACGCAATTTCCAGAGCGTGATGATTACAACCGTTGCCATGAATGTGCAGGAGGAAGATAAATTTAATCGCTTTGAAGCGTGTCTTACACTGATTGTTGGAATCAGCATAAGACACGCTTTTTTATGACTTAATTTACGAGGCAAAATAGAACAAAAATAATTCTGAGTTTCTGTTCAATCTTTTAATTTTCATCTGCCAACATCGAGTTCCTACACCTAAAAAAAACATCTCCGCTCTTTAAAAGAATCGGAGATTTTTTTTTAGGTTGTGTTTTATTTTTTATATTTGTTGTGTGAGTTAGTTATTAGACATACGTTTTGATGGTGATCAAAATTTTGTGGTCAGCCATTTTTGGCGTGACTCAGAATAAAAGTTTTTCATTTCTTTTTTATATA
>JBOFCV010000251.1:0-2619 GCA_051646305.1 Turicibacter sp. | reverse complement strand
GAGCCCCAACGGGAATTGGAAAGACGATGGGAACTGTATTCCCAAGTATCAAAGCCTTAAGTTATGAGGATCAAAAAATATTTTATCTAACCGCGAAAACGATTGGACGAAGTGTGGCTGAAAAAGGATTTAAAATGTGTCAAGATAAAGGCTGGCATGCTAAAGTCACCACGATTACAGCCAAAGAAAAAATATGTTTTATGGATGAAGTCAAATGTGATCCATCGTACTGCCCCTATGCTAAAGGGTATTTTGATCGTGTGAATGAAGCCACAAAAGATTTATTTGAAGCAAAGCAATTATATAATCGTGACATCATCGAACAATATGCTAAAAAACATGAAATCTGTCCCTTTGAGTTTTCACTGGGTATGGCTTCAGTTAGTGATGCCATTATTGGTGATTACAACTATATGTTTGATCCACGTGCGTATTTACGTCGCTTCTTTGATGAACCCTCGCAGCATATCGCTTTAATTGATGAGGCACATAATCTCTATGACCGTGCTTGCAGTATGTACTCAACGAGTTTAATGAAAGAACAAATTAGTGAACTCAAACGTTTATTTAAGGATCGTCATAAAGAATTATCCAAAGCGTTAAATGCACTAAATTTAAAGTTTATTGAGTTGCGCCACGAGCTTGAGGATGAGAACGTGTCAGACTTGTTTAAGACTGATATAGACAAATCTTTCTTACGAAAACTAGAAGATTTATTGGAAGTCACTGAAAAGTATTTATATCAATATCCAGACACCGAACATAAATTGCAATTGATGGCCTTATATTTTGACTTATTTCAGTTTTTACGTATTTCAGACTATTTTACAGAACATTTCCGCGTGCGCTATGAGCGTTTTGGTGTGGATATCAAAGTTTCGATTGTGTGTTTGAATCCGAGTCAGTATTTATACGAAAAGATGGAAGTGGTGCGTTCAACCGTCCTGTTTTCCGCAACGTTACATCCTCTAGATTACTATCAAACGGTTTTGTTAAATGATGAAGCGTGCGAGCAAATCTTCTTACCGAGTCCATTTGAGCGGGAACATTTGGATTTAGTGGTTCACCATGGCTTATCAACGAAATATAAGCAACGAGAAGTATCACTACGCCATTTAGTGGATTCGATTTATGAAATGACGCGTGAAAAAGTTGGGAATTATCTCGTATTTTTCCCCTCGTATCAATACCTTGAAATGGTCTATGAAGCCTACGAACAAAAAACAGGTGGAACGCAAAAATTATTGCGCCAAGAGCGTGAGATGGATGAAGTGGCTCGTGAAGATTTCTTGAATCAGTTTGGTAAAAATCCGAATGAAATGATGATTGCCTTCACAGTACTTGGCGGTATATTTGGTGAGGGAATTGACTTGATAGGCGATCGCTTAATCGGCTCGATTATCGTCGGTGTTGGTTTGCCACAAATCAATCCGATGACGGAGCAACGCCGTGAGTATTTTGAAGATAAATTCAATAAAGGATATTTATATGCCTACGTTTATCCTGGATTTAACAAGGTGATGCAAGCGGTTGGGCGTGTGATCCGAACAGAAGAAGATGAAGGAAAAGTCATGTTAATTGATGATCGATATGTGGAAAAAACGTACTTAGGACTTTTCCCGTATGAATGGCAACATGCTAAATTTATTACTCATCTCAATGAGTTAACGTCAAAAAGTTAATAAATTTGAATTCAATAAGAGAGGTGCACCCACGGTTGTTTGTAACCGAAGGTGCACCTTTTGGGTATGGATAATGATAAAAGGAATCAATTTACAATAAATGGAAAACACTGTATACTGAATATAGATGTCCCGAGTAACATAGGAGGAATAAATGATGGATTTTATCGTAGAGATGGGCTGCGCTTTTGTAGTCATTTATTGTTGTTTTAAATTATATACCTATAAAAATATACCTAGAATGTTATTGATCGATTATTTGAAATTACCACATAAAAAGTTAACGCTGTTCGTCGCTGTAATGATATGGGTTTTAATTAGCGAGCAATATAGGAATGTCATGCCGTCCTATGTCTATTGGTCAATAAATAGTTTTATATTAATCACATTAGGATTTGGATTTAGAAAATAGGCTATTTAGGACTTTTCCAGTATGAATGGCAATATCTCAATGTATTAGTATCAAAAAGTTAAGATATTTGAATTCAATAAGAGAGGTGAACCCACGGTTGTTGGAAACCGAAGATGCACCGTTTTGCGTGGATGTAATTCAAAAAGTGTTTTTTACAATAAATGGAAAATGATGTATACTGAATGTAGATGTCCCTAGTAACATAGGAGGAATACAAAATGGATTTTATAGTAGAGATGGGCTGCGCATGTGCCGTCATTTATTTGTATCATAAATTATACAGCTATAAAAATATACCTAGAATGGTATTGATCGATTATTTAAAAGTACAACATAAATTTTTAAAGGTGTTTGCTATTGCGATTCTATGGTTTTTGTTTAGTAAACAGTATAGCGATATCATGCCATTCTATGTCTATAACTCAATCGATATTTTTATAGTATTCATGGTAATAAATGCATTTAGCGAGCAGGAATCAGATAAGGTTTAATTATTTTTACATCGCCTAGTAAGGGTTATACACG
>JBOFCV010000193.1:0-4210 GCA_051646305.1 Turicibacter sp. | reverse complement strand
ACATATACACCATCAGAGTTAGACAGGCAACATGGGTTTGTGCCAGAAAAGTTTAAAAAATGATTGATTCTGGGGGTCATAAAACTAGATTAATTGCTATTTTTGGTGATAATAGTCTTGACTTAAAACACACTACAATTTGCAGTATTCATAATATAAATCATTATAGTTTCAAAATTATAATGATTTATATTTGTTATAGTTTATTTCATACGGTATTGGATTGGCATGTTCTCTACTCTGTAAATTTACCAACTCTAACACTTATTAATAGAAAAACAGTTGAGACTCTGGTTACTGATGGCACTTTTAGATATGATAAGTGGGATTGGATTTGTAAACTTTTTGGTCGGCAAAACATGTTGAACCTGATAACTTTTATTTCGACTCGATATAAAGTTAATGCTAACATGTTAGCGTTGATAAAATTCACGAGCGATAGGTTACATTATGGGTGATATAGATGATTTATTAAGTCAGGGTATGGTAGTTAAACTCATTCAAATCAATGGCGATTTGAGATTGATTGCTGATGCCGCTAGAATTTCGTATGCGTCAGAGTCAAAAACTAAAGAAGAAGACATGAAATTGTTTAAATATTTATTGTCTCATTCTCATTTTACACCATTTGAAATGGTTGATTTCATTTTTAAAATACAAATGCCTTTATTCATTGCGAGACAGTTCTATAGACATCGGACTATAAAAACTTATGGGGATGAATTGTTTATGGGTTATGGTGATTTTACTGGTGCGATTAATGAAATGTCTATGAGATATAAAATTCACAATGGTAATTTTTTTATACCATTAGAATTTCATAAACAATCTACATCTAACAAACAATGCTCTGGTGAAGAATGTTCTCAGGAAGAAAATCAACGAGCAAGAAATTTAATGTTGGCTAGCATAGAACAAATGTATGATACATATTGTGCACTTATTGATATGGGTGTTTCTAGAGAAGAAGCCAGGATGATTTTACCTCAATCTAGTATGACCCATGTGATGGCGAAAATGAGCTTTAGACATTTCTTAGAGTTTTTAACTTTGAGATTGGCTGAAGATGCTCAAAGTGACATGAGGCGTTTAGCCAAGATCATGTTGGATGCAGTTGTTATTGCTGATCCTGATCTTGGTGAATTACTAACTGAACAGGTTGATTCATTGTTGACTGAGTCTAAAAAAAGTGTTAACAGTTGATGAGATAGTCGATAAGATTATCCAATGTTCTAAATTGCAGTTGAGTAATTACCATAGTATAACTATAGATGAATTAGCTTTGAGGGAACGTGTACGGGGTGATGCTACAGTTGTTGCGGCTTCTTACATGTCCACCTCAAAATTATCCATTGCTTTAAAACCCTTTAGACAAATTGAACCCTTACCATTATTAGAAAATTTCAATAATTTGATTGATGTTCTCCCACTAGAATTTTTATTTAAACACGATATTTTTTATTCATACGATGAGTATGAGAAGTATCTTTTTGGTAGTTACTATTGGCATAATCCAATTGTCAAATTGACACTTCCAACGATCGATAAAATGATTTTTTTTCTGATTCAATACTATGATGATTTCAATAGTACAAATGGTCAGTTGAAAACTAATCTCATTTCAACATTTCATAAAATTCCCCATAGTCAAAAATTAACTCATGAGTTTATCAAAAAAACATTTGATTCTGCATTCAAAAAGTTTATTATGTTGCTCAATAACGATACATTGAATATCAATCGATTAAATGCCTTTATTAATGTAAAACATTTATTAGAAAATGATTTTTATTCTGTTAGGTTTTTGCACTGGGAATATATTCATTTATATGATCTGTGCAATATATTCCCAATTGATGAAGATTTAGTGCGTCGTAACAAAGAAAAATTTGTAAATTTTTTATGGTGAGTTTATGGCTGGGTTCGGAGCTGGCGGCTACAATGTTGGCAGTGTGATTGACTGCATGTGTTCTGGTTCGTCTTTTTATAATTTATATCAAACAATACGGTATGCTAGTCCATACGCATATTTGATGGGTCGTTTTGGGAAAAGTATAGTCACTAATTTTTCAGCTGACGTGAATAGTCTACCGGCATCAAATACTATCTTAACATCGCCGTTATACAATGATACTATCATTAATAAGTGTTCGGCTAGGATTTCAAGTATAAAAACTCCAATGCCACACCCTGTGAAACTTCCGTCTGGATGTGGAGTCCAACCAGAAATTTTAGCTTTTGATACTATTTCGTGTGAACATAAAGAGTTTGAATTCTCGCAGGTTGAACTTAATGTGGTGTTGACTGATAAACCATGTAAATCAGTTTATGAGGCTGATAGTAACATTTTAAATCTATACATGATGAGTATGAATCAGACGAATGGTGATTCGATTCCGAAGAGCATCGATACATCTGCTGTTGAGGGTTTATATGCACCGACAAAATTTTGTAACGGTGTTACTTCAACTACTGTGGACTATTTAACTTACTCAGCAAATTCACTTATCAATCCGCAATTATTAGATGTATCAACATCGGGATTTACATATAACTCCATGTTGAATTTAATAGTGGCTTATAAGGCGAAAACCAAGCTGGATACAAATAATTTGTACATCATTATGGACGGTAAAAATTTCCAAGCATTTTTAGATTCATACATAGCGAAATATGGTAGCTCTTTTTGCTGTGTTGATAATAGTTTAAGGGCTAAAGATGGTGTAGTTGGAAATGCTCCAGGAGCTTCAGCAGTGTCCGAATTCCGCTTTTTTGGGATTGGTACAATAAATGTTATATTAGATGATTCTGCTAATTTCCAGCGTGATGCGGCTGGACATCCATACATGCCACTGTTTAATGGTGGGCTTATTGGTATGGTAATGAATCCGACTTATGCACCTGTCAACTATGAGAGTATGGGTATAAAGGAATTGTCAAACTATAAAGAAGTTAGACTAGATGTATATAATTATGGAATGAGACAATCAGCTGCTGATATTAATTTAACTCCATGTATCAAAATTAATATTTATTACACTTTTGGTGTTGTAAAATTCCATCAACTTGGTCAAATGTTTATAAAGGGGATGTAGTATATGGCGAATGTATTATCGAATTCTGTTGTTAACTCAGAGTTATTTTATACTGGGGAAAACAGAAATATTAGAGATAGGGTTAAAATTAAAGTTGCCGCTAATACAGTTAAAGCAAATTCAACATTTTTGATTTACTCTTTGCCGAGATCTGTCAAATTATATGAATTTACATTGTTAAGATCTAGTATTGTAGCGGCTGGTACACAGTTTGGTTTTTTGTCTGAATCTACCAGAACTGTGTGGTTACCAACATTTTTTAAACCTGTTGATTTATCTGCTGCTACAACATCTCCTTTGGATTTGCTTGTCCCAGATACAACATTTCCAGCGTCTGTACCAGCTAATGCATTGATGTATTCATACATTAAAGATGTAGTTGGTATGTTGAGAAAAGATTCTACATATAAAGGATTTTATAATTCTGCAATTGCCAATGCGTCAAATGAGGCACTGGATAATTACATGTTGGAGATGGAGTACGGATTGTGTGTCACTATCCCAACTCAAGTAGATACTGAAATTGAAATGATATTTGACATTCAATTCAGCGGATTGTAAAATATCACTGAACATAATATACCTTAATGTAGTGTTCGTGATAAATGTTAGTATGTTAGCTCCTATTAACTATCAAATAATTATTGGGTGTTTACTCACCCAATAATTATTCAATTATTTAATTTGCGCACATGGTGCACGCTTCAACACCTCTTCCAGAGGCTTTACCCTTACAATAATATAATGTTCTCAATCCAATTTTCCACGCATGAATATGTTCTCGACAAGCCGTAGCAACATCGATTGTTTCTGGATTTGATGTATCGTAATACAAATTACACGATATACTTTGGTCAACGCCACAATCTAAAATGCGTTTAACACGATTCATATATGATATATTATCAACATCTAATTGGTATGGGATGATATTATTTGTACTAGTTTCACCTAACACATAAGATCTAGATCCATCTTGATGTAAGCAACCTTTTGTTGGAAAGTGCTCTGTGCAAGGGCTACCATGGAACAACATGCTGATTCTAGAAGTCGGCGCAATTGCCCCACACAATTTGTGCTCGTAACGCAGAGATTCAACCTTTAGTGTTTTATAA
>JBOFCV010000011.1:0-2969 GCA_051646305.1 Turicibacter sp. | reverse complement strand
ACTAATTTTACACATCGTAAACTGTTCTCTTTCACTTTCCTGTAGCAAGTTTGCGATCTTGATAAACGCATCTGCTGCTTGATCAATTAAATCAGTTCGATGAACAAGCCACAATACAGGTTCCCCTTTTGCTACTTTTTCACGAAGTAACCAATGAACGGCCGTCATCGTCTTTCCACTGCCTGTTGGCATCACAAGCATCCCTTTTTTTCGTTTCAATTCCGGTCTAAAATATTCATTTAAAGCTGCTACCGCCTTTTGCTGATGTAAAAAAAGTGGTAACGTCTCTGTGTTAGGCACCTCCACAATTTCCATTCCAATCCCCCCTTTGTTGCTGTCACTTGATGTATATAAAGGGGCAAAGGTTTTGGTGTGGTCGCATTTACTATTTGTTACTTATTTTCATCATTTATGATTCGCATTTTAAAAAACATGATCTTTGAGCCCTCATCTATACGATTTAATGCTATCTATTAAGATTTTCCTATCTGATTTCATTCGTTCTCTTTTAAATCCGAAGAACATGCATCTCGTGTCATATCTTAGTGATCATAAGTGTAGACAATCTTTTCTAGGTTATCACCTAATTAAAACGTTGGCATAAGATAGGATAAAGACTATTAAAGGAGTGATTTTATGGATAAAAATAATCAAGGAGTTCCATGCTATGATCAACAACATTTAAATACGTCATATCAAACTTATGAAATGGGTGCACAGGTACAAAACTTTAATTTTACTAATCCTTATGCGCCGTACTACTTTAGAAATGATTCTTATTCCCCTCAACCCACTCAGAGCACCCCATTGATGGACTATGGTCCCAACCCGATCGTTATCAATATGGATGCAGTTACCAGCCAAAATACAAATTTCAGAACGACTCTATGGACTGGGACGCATCATCAACTTACGCTAATGAGTATTAACGCCTCGGATGAAATTGGTTTAGAAGTTCATCCAAATTTGGATCAATTTATTCGAATTGAGGATGGGCAAGGGCTGGTTAAAATGGGGACTTCGCCTGATCATTTGAGTTTTCAGACGCCTGTTTACAAAGATTTTGCATTTATCATTCCTGCTGGAACGTATCATAATCTGATTAATACGGGTCATAAACCATTGAAACTCTCGTCTATTTACGCCCCAACCCAACATCCATTTGGAACCATTCATGTGACAAAAGCAGATGCACAAGCAGCAGATTAGTGTGTTTAAAAAGATATTCTGTCTGACGAGGCCACTGAAAAAGGAGCACATTATTTTTAAAATAATGTGCTCCTTTTTCAGTGGCCTCAATAAATCATCTGTCTTTTTGTTCATTTCGTCAAACTCGATTTCTGTTATAGTGTTCACTTGTTTTAAAACTCCCATTCCATACTTAATTTTTCTCCATTTTATCCTGCTTTATTATACTTTGCACAATCAAAAGTTATTCAAGTAAATTAACAGATGTATAAAATATCTGATATTCGTTAAATGAGCAACAAAATTCGAATGCTTTCAAATAGATGATGTTAATGATTCGAGAGCACTAAAAATATTGAATAATCCTATCAAAAATAAAAGCATAACTTCTTTGTAAACACCCACTCATCAATAGGCACTGTTCGTTACAATAATTGATAAATGACAAAGTAAGATAGGTGATAGTTGCTACTTTTGCTACTCTTTTTAAAGCTTTCCTCTTATACGGGTTATCTTTTTTTAAAATAGTCGACCCATCAATTAGCCTATGCGTTTAAATAAACACAATTTCTTTTTATCTCTTTATTTTCATCTTTTTGTCATTTAAGACAGTTATTTTGCAAAAGAATTACAATATCAATCATAAAGCAGAATAGCACCTATTTTTCAAAGGAGAATAGGTGGCATTTCTTTAAACTTAATCGTTAATAATTTGACTATTAGTTTCTGTTCTTCCTTCAATCTTTCCTTCGTTATAAAATTCTTTTATAAATCCTGCCATGCTTAATTCACCCCAAATATTGCCTAATGAATCAAATATTTCTCTAAATCTTCTATTTTATCTAGCTCAAATAAGTGATTCTCAATTTCTTCAAGAACTGGTGTTGGAACTTGATTAATTTTTTGAATATACACCGTTGGGACATCTTTAAACTTAATTGTTAATAATTTGACTATTGTTTCTGTTCTTCCTTCAATCTTTCCTTCGTTATATACTTCTTTTATAAATCCTGCCATGCTTAATTCCTCCTTTAATTGTTGATATTCTAGCGGTTCTAGGAACTTGTCCGCAAATAATAATAAAATATAACTTAATTTATGTTTTTGTTCTGTCGATTCTATCGGTGCATCATGAAGCAAACGCGACGCTTTGATTAACTTTTCAAACTTTGTACTTGAGCCTGACATAAGCGGGGCCCAGACAAGTTTTAATAAATCATCAGATGACAGGGGATGTTGATTATTTATTTTTTCCTCACATGCTGCGAAGACCTCATCGGCATAAAAATGTGCGAGTGATAATGGTTGAACGCGATACGTTGACAATCCAAATGCAAACTCAAAACTAGGATTTACAATGTCATTACTATAGATGACACACGTATACACATCTGTTTTATGATCAAAAGCGAGCTTAGCATCATATAACAGAAATCTACGTAAATCTTCTACCCCCTTATCAGATGTTTGAAATTCAATATGCAGATATGAATCATCTTCCATTAAATACGTATAGTCCATGTTCATTGATGCTGCATCTGGAACAGTCAATTCCGTAGGTCCTACCTCTTTAATTTTCTTATCAATATGTAAAAATTCAACAACCGCCTCGCCTAAACTTTGAGCGATCATCTTCATGGCTTTATCCTCATGAAATTTCAATCTTATCATACCCTTTCTATGACCATAATTCAACCTATCTTATCCCTCTTATTATTACCTACATATATAATTTTATACAAACAAGCGTTCTGGATATAGAGAATGTAGCCACTACCTAA
>JBOFCV010000084.1:0-5281 GCA_051646305.1 Turicibacter sp. | reverse complement strand
GTTTTAATCTCATTTGTGGTAATTGAATTTATCTTTATGATGATTCTTGGACACTATTATTACTTTGCTGGTTATTATCCCGTTTATAGTGAGGCTATGCTGCAAGGATTCTTTACAACAGTGTCAGCCATTACAAACTCTGGGTTTGACATTACTGGATTCTCTTTGATGCCATTTAAAACTGACTATTTCGTTCAAACCCTTCACATGTTCTTAATGTTCTTTGGTGCAATGGGATTCCCTGTTATTCTTGATATTATAAAATATTATAAATGTAAACGTAAAAAGGCCCGTTTTAGATTTTCTGTTTATACCAAATTAACGATGATTACAACCGTTATTCTTTGGATTATCGGGATTGTTGGATTCTATATGTTTGAGTATGACAACTTCTTAGTTGATAAAGGATTAATCGAAGGATTCTTTGCTGCAACATTTAACTCACTTTCAACTCGTAATGCTGGTTTTGCTACTTATGATATGAATGCTTTCTCAACCGCAACACTTGTTATGTACTGTGGATTAATGTTCATTGGATCTTCACCTAACTCATCAGGTGGTGGTATTAGAACCACAACATTTGCAACGATGGTATTAGCCATACTATCATTTGCCCGTGGAAAACAATATGTTAATGTATACGGACGTGAAATTGAAACAACTACTGTTTACAAATCATTTATGATATATATCGTAGCCACTTTCATTCTTTTCTTATCAACCTTACTCATTACAATGACAGATTCCTTCTCGTTGATGGAAATTTTCTTTGAAGTTTGCTCAGCGTTTGGAACAACGGGATTATCGATGGGAATTACAGGTGGTTTAACTGCATTTGCTAAAATTGTATTGATTGTCACGATGTTCATTGGACGTATTGGAATTGTTGCTTTCTTATTAATATTTAGAGATAAAAACTCTCAAATAGCAAAATTTAGATATCCAAAAATCGATTTCATTATTGGATAAATAATCTTATAACTCTAAAAAGAGGCATTGGTTTGTCGTATTTTACAAATCAATGCTTCTTTATTATTAAAACATCTATATCTTTTAAAATTACACACGTAAATGTATTGAAAAATACGCGTAAAAACATTATGATAATATTAATAGAGGTAAGAGTGTTTTATAGAAGTGGAGGTAAATTGTAATGGTACTTGATCGTTCGAAAGATTCAAAACCTTTGTATTTACAAATTAAAGATATTTTAAAACATAAGATCATTAATAATGAATACAATGTGGGCAGTACAATTCCTTCTGAAAATGATTTAGAAGAAATGTTTGGTGTAAGCCGAATGACAATCAGACAAGCTGTTAATGAGCTTGTAAATGAAGGTTTATTAAAAAAAGAACGCGGACGTGGAAAAGGTACAGTTGTTCTTTCTAATGCAATTGCCGACCGTCTATCGACTGTAAAAAGTTTCACTCAAAAAATGCAAGAACAAGGATTTGTTTTAAAAAACAAACAAATTAATATTTCATTAATTACGCCAGATACTACAGTTGCTGCTGCGCTAAATATTGATCCCGACGAAAAAGTATTATGCTTAAGTCGTATTCGCATGGTTAATAATGACATTATTATGTATACCATTTCTTATGTTCCTAGTTCTTTTAATTTACCCTTTGATGCTGAACTTTACGGTTCACTTTATCAATTACTTTCTCAACAAAATATCCAAATTTCACACGCTGAAGAATACATCGAAGCGATGCTTTCAAATGATGAAATTAGTGCAGCTTTAGAAATCCCATTAAACGATGCTGTTTTAAAACGTACTCGCATTAGTCAAGATCAATATAATCGAAACATTGAGTATACCACAACGTTTTATCGCTCAGACAAATATAAATACGTTGTTGAACTAACTGTTTGATAGTTTTTAAAAAAGAACATCGGAAAAATTTCCGATGTTCTTTTTTTATGATTTCTTATTCATATTGACAAATATACCAACAAGACATACCATTCCCATTGTTCCAATAAAAGCTAATTCCAACCAATTTTTTTCATATTCTAATCTTAAATAATCAATTTTAGTAACAGCACCATAATCACCATCTGTTACAAACCAAAACTGGATATTTTTCTTACCTAATTCATCGGGCGATAGATTTGCCTCTTTTAAGACATCATTTACATCATATGAAAACTTACCCGTTTCACTTGTTGGATACTGTAAATAATAGCCTTGTTTATCATTTTCAATATACATTAAAACTGACCACAAATCATCTGCTTCCAAAACTTTAAGTGTTAGTTTTGGGTTGCGTTTTAAATCAGCTTCAAAATAATCTGATTTAATACCTCCGCTCCCTACAGGATTTAGATTCCTTATTTCTGCAAGTCCATTATAATAATTAATTTTACCTAATTGACTTGAGCGGATTTGCCAGTTTAGCATATCTTTCGTTGTAAACCCTGTCTTCCACTCCTTATGCTTAAGTGGTTGAATTCCCTCATTTAAAATGCGAAGTTTATTCATTTCAACAAATCCATTATCACCTAAGACTTCAAATCCTAACTGTACCTCATGCTCACCTTTTAGCTGAAATTTTTGAGGATTTAATTTATATAATTCAACATTAAAATCAAGATAAAACTTACCTGCACGCTCCTCATCTTGAACTAAATAAAACTTTTCAAATGTATCCATTGTTTGAATAAAAATTGAATAAGGCTCATTGTAATCCAAAATTTCCATTGTAAGTAACGGCCTTTGACTAAAGTTAATTTTAAATGGTTTACTAATAATCCCTGATTTCATCTTGTCATTTCCACTAATAACAACCTGACTCTGACCATTTTTATAGTCAACAGAACCACCTTGATAACTCTCCCAATTTATTAAATCTTTAGGTAATTCATTTAATACATAGGGATTTTCATCTTTTTGGATAAAAATTCTTGCGTAAGATTTATCTATGGTCCCACTGTTATCTTTCACTTGTGCACTCAATATGTGATAACCATTTGCTAACTTATCAACGTCAAGTGTGTACGGTTTTGCATAAGAAGGATTTTTAAACACTGATTTTCCATCAACAAAAATTTCAATATTAGTCACTCTTGTATCATCTGATTTTTTTATATCCAATTCGATTGGTGTGTCATCTTGAATAGGTTCATACTCCGATAATCCCACAATATTAACTGATACAAATACTTTTGACTTTACATTTTTTGTTACTTCTCGTTTTATTTCTTGCTGATATGCTTCCTTTTCACTTGGAATCTCCATTAATATAACGGCATTATTAGCTTTTAGGGTCACCTCTTGCACCCCCGTTACACGTTCTGCCACAAACTTTTGACTCACTGTATCGTAAAGACTAACCTCACCATCACTCTCAATTTCATACTTTACAACGTGCTCCTCTTCATACGGATTATAAATTAAATACATCGGATAATCCGTTTCTTCATCTACATAATAGTCATTCGTATTCAAATTCACCTTTAAAATTCCTGGGACGTTACTTTCCTCAATCATTGCCCCTATAAGTCCTAAGAATGAGCCACTCAAAATAGATAAATTCGTACTTCCATCTGCCGTTCCAGTTCCATAAGGCCCCATCGGTTCGCCTTTTTTATTAACTGATTCATATGGAATTAAGTGATGATACTCCTTTGATTCTTCATAATTTGTTTGATTAGCTTGCTCCAAATTTTGTGCATAGAATAAGTTTATGCTATTTGTGAAATGTAATAAATAGCGTCCAATTTCCTTAGCATAGCGTTGATCATATTTAAGCATTGGAACTAATGCACTAGGTGCAACTAAGCTTGGGAAAGACTGTGCTGTTCCTCCATATAAAGTGGGATCTCCAATTAATCCAGTTCCAAATTCTGATAAAATCATGCCGTGATTTTGACGGATGTCTGTTAAGTTAAACACCCAATCCATGTACTTGGCAGTATCATATTTTCCCCTCTCCAAAGCGTTAAGTCGAGCAGAAAGAAAGGGTAAATATAAATACAGTACTTCGTAACCTGGATTTCTTCGGAATTCTTCCATGTAATCCATGCATAATTTTGTGGCTTTCATATATTTTGGATCTTTAAATTTGGCATAAGCAAAATATTCTAGTAGTGCAACACCTCCAGCAGCGCTTGGTTCTATCCACTCACCATTATCGAATGGTTCCTCATTTTTAAAATCATATCCTGTGTATGAAAAATCAACTTTCCCTTCTTTACCGCCTAGATTCATAACGACATCGTGCCATCTATCTGCCGTGTTTTTCAAAATAGCATCCGAATCTGGTGTCGGCTCGTATCGATCCATTAACATAAAATATAAAATAGATGGATAAATTTGCTCCCAAAATGATAATTCATTACTTCTAGTTGTGGGGTAGTTAAGAATAATTCCTTCACCATTCTCAATATTATAATAGGTTTGAACCATTTGAACATATTTTTCAAGTTGTTCAGTACTCACAGAATCTGGATTAATTAAATACGCTGAAATCAGGGCGGCTATTGCATTCATTGCTTGTGATTTAGTTAAATCAACTTCTTCACCTGCATAAGTAAGTAGTCCAAAAGACTCCCCACTCGTATTATAATAACTGCGCTCTGTATAACCTAATCCATAGGTTTCAAAGTCGAATAACATGGTATTATATTGTTTTGCCATACCATACATATCTATATACTGATAGTTTTCTGGTATCGTCGGCAATTTTTTAGTAACTTGTATTTCTTTAAATAAGCTTGTTTTATTTTCTTGTTTCTTAGCTTGTACATCATATTTTCCCGCATTTAAAATACAGGTCATAAAAACCCCAGATAATAAAATGAATAATTGAATTCTTCTTTTATATTTCATCGCAAGCACACCTTCTTATTAACAGAGTTATATAAGACGCGGTTAGTTTTGTAGATTTTTAAACTATTTGTGCGTCTATATAGAAACAGATAAATAATATACAACTACCTAGCAACTTTTAAATGGTGAATACCTTTCTTTTTACAAAGTGATAGATATTCGATCGTATTGGTTACAAGTCAAGAACTTTAAATACTGTACGACGACGATATCCTATGGTCCTACTAAAAATTTTAAAAATACAAAAATTTAGTAGGGCTTATATAGAAGTACTTAGTTTTGGTTTTTTTACAAAACTTTAGTACGCGTTGATCCAGAGGAGCTACGACGATCTCCTATAGTCTAGTTAGAAGTAATACCTATGTATAAAGCTTATCTAGACTTCTATATATGATTTCTTTATACCAGGGGATTTAAACTTTATAGGTTGCGCAACCCAAT
>JBOFCV010000074.1:0-5010 GCA_051646305.1 Turicibacter sp. | reverse complement strand
CAAAAACTTCTTAGCTGAAAAAATCCAATCGATTTACAACAGCAAGGGGATTTTCAGTAACGAGGAAGATGATGTGCTTTCTCTGAGAGAAGCACTAGAGCATCACTTTGCTAATGTGAACATAAAGGTGATTGGTTCTGTTGCTCTATTCTCTGGTATAAATCAATAAAACCTTCAGCATGCAATAGCTGTATAGTACACTTTACAACTATTGCATGCTTCAGAGGTAAAACAAAATCATATAATCTAAGGCATTAGCTAAAACACCTAAACACAATGACCACCATGGAAAATCAGTTAATAGCACAGACAGATGTTAACTTGATTAATCTTCGATTTAGATTCGATTCCTCATTACTAATTAGGCTATCTGCATCCACATAATCCAAAGATAATAAATCATCTCTAATCAAATCACCATCTGCAATCAAAGATAGATATCGAGAGCAACATACTCTCAAAAATGAGGTGAAATTGCTCACATCCAAATCCGCATCTGAATATTCAGAATATAGTTTGGTTATCATTTGATTCACACTTAATTGCTCACGAGCAGAGATTTCCTCTAAAATATTCCAGAAAAAACTCTCTAAACGAATAGATGTAGATACACCATCAATTCTTAATGATCTAGTAGCGCTTGACCACAGTTCTTGATTTGCATTTATAAATAACTGACACATATAATGGAAAACCTGTCATATACAATAGCGGCATGCTGTAAAAACAAAAAAGATTGACATCGTCAGAGCAACTCATCACTTAAATGTAATCAAGTATTTAACAGCAACGCAAAACTCACGTTGCATGGTTCTAAGAGAACTTCAATTTCATGCGCGAGAAATATGAGCGTCAAATAATTTTTACACCAAGCATATTACTGCAACCATTTGCAAATGGTAACATTAAAAACAAAATGCGGCAACATTAAACATAACTAAGTTATCACATAGCCGCCTCCCCTGATACAACACTCAAGTTGTAACTATTGCCTAATTAATTTTGTCGCTCTTTGTAGAACATCAACCCTTTCATCAAAACCAACCATTTGATTATTAGTCATTTCAGCAGTAGCGCTTCCTTCGTTCGTTTTTCTCAAAATAATATTGGAACTATCAAGCGTGTTATTTATCACTGATTGCAAATCTATTGATTGCTTTGTAACCGAAAGCATTAATTTACTAATATCCTCAATGACATTATTAATTTCATGTATTGATGAATCCACATATTGAATTGTTTTAGATGCTGTATCTAATTGTTCTTTGGTTACTGATGATAGTTTTCTCACTTCATCTGCGACCACTGCAAATCCTCGACCATACTCTCCGGCTCTAGCAGCTTCAATTGCTGCATTAAGTGCTAGTAAGTTTGTCTTATCCGCTATAGCTGAAATTGAGTCAACAATAGATGTTACTTTTTCATAGCTAATCTTTAAAGCTTCCACTTTATTTTTTAATCCATGCATAAGCAATTCCTCCTGCTGATTTATAATAGAGAAGAAATCTGAAAAACTATCTTGCGCATTTAACATCTCCCCCATGGTAATGTTAGTTAAACTTGATATATCCGCCAATTGTTCAGTTACACTTATCGTTGCAGGGCGTAATTTTAGAAAATATTCAATAAGATCTCCTTGAGCATGACTAATCTGTAGCATAGCCTGAAAACGAATGTCTAGGTAATATGCTTTATAAAATGAATAATAAACAGAGAACTGGTTAACATACCGATCGCTAAAATAGCCACCATCTTGAACATTATAAAAAACAATCGCCACAAGAGTTTCATTCATCTGAATGCCAAACATCTCACCATATGACGGCAGTGATGAGATAACCATATCTGAAAACATATCAGTTTCTTCCGATTTCAGTCCATGTCTAATTCGGCGCAATGCACAGTCATTTATCAACATGGAAAATGGCTTTCCTGATTTACCTTCCCCAAAAGACTTAAAATCATCGACTGTCCTCTGCTTAATGTTTACTGTCTGAACAAGGTGAAGTTCCAAACCAAAAAATGCATCATAATAATAAGCTAATGTTCCATCCTCTAAAAATATATCAGCTATAGAACGAATATATAACTCATCATTAATTTTCACCACAAACGAATACTGGGAAAGTTTCTCATTCAACTGCTCTGGCTTACAACAAAAGTATTCAGAAAGCACTTCAACAGGAGGCCTAATTTGATGTGTTACAGGGTCTATAAACCCTTTTAGCTTTCTATTTATATCATCAAACTCAGCGACAATGAAAGACTTCCCCGCCTCAATGAAGTTATGGGTTTTAAAAACACCATATCTGATTTGTGGTTTTAATTTAATAAATACAATGTGAACGCTATCATTAATTGGAGCACCATTGTCAAATATACCCGCTCGCTGCCGATTACTTTCAAATGTACCTCCACCTATAAAATAGCATGGAAATTTATTTGACTTATACAAAGCCTGAGTGAAACTATCTTCGCGTTTAACACGAAAATCAAAATAACTTAGTGCGATGGTATCTTTTACATCTATTCTGGTTTTCAATAAGTCAGCCTTAGACTCAATATCCCTCTTAATAGCCTCAATCTGCGCCCCACCCCGCAAATTCAGCTGTAATGAAATTGATATTGACTCAACACTACATATCATTTCAGAAGAAAACCCATGCAAAACAACAACTTCATTGTGATCAACTGCCAAGCTATTTTTAGCTAGAGGGTCAATATCTGATGAAACTAATATTATTGTTTTCTTAGAGAAATAAGTAACCTCTGAAATGACCTTTCGTGCATAATCAATATCAGACTCAGAGTTTACATAGGCAATTATTAGAGCAGTTCCTTCTTTGAATTGTAACGGTTTAATTGTCTCAATAGAAATCTGGCCAAGAGGAATGGCCACCTTAGATGTATATATAGTTTCACATCCATCAGCAACCACATCATTACTCTTAAATAGTCGTCTTATAAAACTCATAATACAGCCTCAAATAGCCACCAACAAAATAAGTCGAAATCAAAAATCCATTAAACCATGTATTGATATTTATAAAAAATCATCCTTTAGAGTTCTAAGTGTTTTAAATACACTCACCGCATCATTATTCTCGCCATTATCAACATTCAGAAACTCTAAAATACCTTGCTCAGACAATCTCAAAAAAGGGTTGATTTTCCTTTCAAAAGATAACAGCAATGGCACAGTTGGATTGAATGTGCTATCAGTGGACATTATTTTTTCATACCACTCAATGACCGGATTATTAGGTTCAACAAACCTAGCAAACCTAACATTATCTTTCGCATAGTCATGGCCACAGTAGATAAGTGTATCATCTGGCATGTTTTTTATTTTCACCAGTGATTGATACATCTCCATGTAATTTTGGTTTGACACTTTTCCACACCCAGAAGAAAAAATAACATCTCCACTAAATAGTTTATTTCCAGACATATATCCAACATGCTTCTCTGTATGTCCAGGCAATGCTAATACACGCCATTCCTCACCTAGTAGACTTATCCTATCCCCATCATTAACAATAACCACATCATGCTCCTGTACTTTTACAGGGCTAAATACCCTAACGTTAGGGTACTTTTCGATAAGTAAATGGCACCCCCCAAGGTGATCATGATGCTCATGCGTAATTAATATGCTATCCAAATGAAAACCATTCGATTCTATATAATTAGAAACAATCTCAGCTTCACCAGGGTCAACTACAACCAATTTATCCTTTTCATATGTACTAGTCAGCATCCAAATATAGTTATCATCTAGACACAATACTGATTCAACATTTATCATTTACTTAAAAGCTCCATAAAAAAAAGGCCAACTATTTGACTAGCCAGCCCTTACTTATTAAGTTTACATCACACTTCTTCTAGGAATGTAATCTTTGGCTCATCAACTATCAAGCTGGAAACTTCTTTAATCATGTTTTTAAAATGTGCCGAATTACAATGCAATTCAAAACTAGACTGATCTTTAAATTGCTCATGAAAAGTAAAAACACGAGTGTTTTTTACATTTTTATATAAGCAATAACTTACACACCCACTTTCATTTCTTGATGGTTCAATCATTTTAATCAAACTATCCTTTAATGATTTTTCGCAACCATCAATAGCAAAAAATTCAGCGGTTAAATTAATCATACCAACTCCATTACTTAAATCTACCAGCAGATTCAATAAACTCGATTTTATAACCATCGGGATCTGAAATAAAAAACATGACTGCTAAAGTAGCATTGCCACATACCATTTCTTTTATATCACCTGGGTTAAGATCGAGCTCTTTCATTTTTTTGTGTGTAGCACGAATATCATTCACACTAACGGCAAGATGCCCATAACCATTACCATGCGTATATTTATTAATATTACCTTTGTTATATGTAAGCTCTATTTCAAAATCACTTTTTTCATTACCCAAATAGACCAATGTAAAAGTATCGAAATCAAACCTATCCTTAACAGTCAAACTCAATGCTTTGTTATAAAAATCAATCGAAGATTCCAAATCAAAAACTCTAATCATAGAGTGTATAGATTTAGCCATTTCATCACCTTGAGCACTTGAATGGTCAACCATTCAATAATACTGTAGAAAAACAGTTCATTGGTGGTATTCACATACTACATATGAAGCTATATATCCAAATCGCCATTAAAAATAAATTTAATAGCTAATATTTTAATCACGCTGTACGAAACTTTAAATTAAGTCAGATCGTTACATTTCATTATTGCCAAATAGCCTCCTCCCTAACACCTGGCACTAACGAATACATCCCCCACCCTCTAGCGCCAGCATCACGCAACATAGCGAGCACTATCCTCGCTTGATCACGGGTATAACCCCTCTTACAGATGGTTTGCCACGCTGTACCCCGCATAGCGATATTCAACGAGTCGATCAGCGTCTCTCTAATCATCAACTCGGCTTCACGCTCGCTAACCTTGCAATGGTGCGAAATAGCTCGAATACTCGCTGATACAGCC
>JBOFCV010000053.1:0-3315 GCA_051646305.1 Turicibacter sp. | reverse complement strand
TCATATAAAGAAGTGAAAACAAAATAATCCATTGCATTTAATAGGCCTGATATATCTGAGCGAACCCCCAAGAACATCACATGATCTTGTAATTCTAATGCTAAAACTTTTGCCTCTATTTGTGATTTCAACTCTCCATCACCTACTAATAACAATACCGATTCATTATCCTTTTTATAAATTTCATGAAAGATATCGATTAAGAACACATGATTTTTCTGCTCATTGAAACGACCGATATGTCCATAAACTTGATACCCTTCAATTTGAAGATCAACTCTCATGTTTTGTCTCACTTTTTCATCATATTTGAATGTCTCTAAATCAATCCCATTTAAAATCACTTGTGCAGTTTGACCCACGATTTCACCAAATAGCCACTTATTAGCTTCAATTGAACAACCGACATGATGGGTTGCTAATTTATTGACAAGGGGTCTTAATACTTGATGGAGATTTCTTCGTTTAGAAGCTGTATTGTGAGCGTGAACAATTCTAATTTTTATCTGGGCAAGCCAGGCAGCAACCAACTCAATTAAGCACATGGTACTCGAGGTGTGAATGTGAATCACATTGATCTCTTGATGGTGTTTCAAGTACCTGTACACCTCTACAAACCGCTTCATACTTCGAACGATCAAATATTTGGATGAGCTAATTTGAATACGAGTAATGTCTCCACCTAAATTTTCTATTTCATCGTCGTAGTGACCGCGATTTTTTGTAGACACTAAAAAATGAAAGGTAAACTGATCTTTGTTTATTTGGCGAAACACGTTCATGATAAAGGTCTCTTGTCCTCCACGATCCATTTTTCCAACGACATGAACAACGTGAATTTTTGTTTCAATTAATGATTGATAGTGTTGGTGTAATTGTTTTGAAATGGTCATTATATCGTAAGGTTTTAGTGTATCCACCTCATTATCTTGCTTACGAGATTGACTACCGATTAAAAGTGCTTCCGCCCATTTTTGGTATGACTCCTCTAAATCAAGAAATGAAATAGTTCCTGTGAGATTTACCGAATTATTAACCGAATTAGAAGCAACAACAGGTAGTGAATTCGCTTGCGCCTCGATTAAAGTAAGTGGAATTCCTTCATAAAAAGAGGGAAAGACCATAACATCCATCACATTTAGCCAATCTGATATATCATCTCTGATTCCAAGAAACATGATATGATCTGCAAGTTCTAGCTTTTTTGCTAATGCAATCATCTCTTCTTTAAGCGGCCCATCTCCAATTAAAATGAGGGTAGCCCGTGATTCTTTTTTTAATAATTCTTTGAAAATATGTAAGATCGTTTCATGGTTTTTGACCTTTGTAAATCGTCCAATATGACCAACGATCAGATTATTTTCAAGATGATGACGTTCACGTAATTTTTTTCGCGCCTCACCTTGAAACTTATATTGTTTTAAATCGATTCCATTTGGAATCACTGTCCCTGATTTCTCAAAGTTTTTTTTCCCAAATAAATAGTGGCCCGCTTCTGGTGAACAAGCAAAGTATTTATCTGAAAACAAAACGAATAAGGGAACAAATAATTTATGAATCCATCCATGGTCACAATTTGTTGTATGTGAATGGACAATTGTTTTTGCATGTGTAAGTTTTGCTGCGATTAAATCTGTCATGATAATGGAACTAGATGCGTGACGATGGATCACTTGGTAATTATTTGTTTTGATAAGGTGATAGATCTCACAAAAGTTTTTTATGACGTTATCTTTTTTCCTCGTGACACGATAAATTCGGCCACCTAAACGTAAAATTTCTTCTTCATAATCACAAATCTCTGCGGTACTTACAATAAAATCAAATTGGATTTGAGTCCGATCCATAGCACGATAGGCATTCATAATAAAAGTTTCTTGCCCACCTCTATTCATCCGCCCTACAATGTGTAATATTCGTTTGGGTTCCAAAATTCTCCCTCCTTTTCTAAGTCACTTCCTACTACTTTCATATAGCCTTGCGATCTGTTCACAATAGTTTGAAATATGGTATTTTTCATTAAACTCTTTTTTAGCAGCTGTCCCAAGGGATATTTGTAACTTTTGATCTTGCAATACTAAACGCATCGCTTTTAATAGTTCATCAATATTTTCAGCTGGTACCAAAATTCCCGTTTCATGATTCTGGATAAGCTTTGGAATAGATGAAACAGCACTAACGATGATCGGTTTTCCTTGTGACATGGCCTCGAGTAATACCATGGGTAGCCCTTCTTGACGCGATGGCATAACCACTACTTTTGATGAACCTAATAATTCAAAGACATCTGCCCGATTCCCCAAGAAATGAACTTGATCACTCAGATTCAGTTTATCTCGCAAGCTAATAAGCGAATCTTTAAAGCATCCATCGCCCACAATAGCACATTGGCTAAATTCAGATTTCATTTGCGATAATGCCTCTAATAACAGATCAACGCCTTTGACGTGGCTTCGAAGGGATCCGATTAAGATAAAGTCGTACAACGATTCCACTTCGACAACTGATTTCGGTTTGATTCCATTGGGAATCGTGATGATATCAAAGTCAGCACCAATCCATTTTTGAAGTGCCATTTTCGGTTCTTCTGCACACGCAATAATTTTGGTATATCGGCTATAAATAAATTGTTCAAGTGGGCGGATGAATGGTTTTCCACGTCTTTTATTTGAGCTATTATGTTCTGTAAAAAAATATTTTGTATCTTTATAAAAGAAGCTCGCTATGGCAACCAAATAAAAAGTTGGGAACAAATGGGCATGAACAACATCGAATTTCTCTTTTCTTAATAATTGAATGAATAAGATTAATTGGGTAAATAAGGGTTGATTTGCAAAACTAATCACTTCAATGTCGTTAGCTTTAAGTTCATCTAGCAGAAAGGTTTGTTTATCGCTTAAGACAACGACGACATTTTGGAAGTCATCTTTTGTTTCAATGACATAAGTCACAACGAGTCGCTCTGCTCCTCCGATGGTTAAATTGTTTAGACAGTGTAATACTTTCATTTTATTCTCCTCTCGCTTATTGAGAGTGCCAATTCGAATGATCTGAATAAATACCTGTCGAATTGGCGATTTAATAAGGTTGATTTTCTAATGGAATCATTTATTGATTCTGATCTTGATTGACTTGCCACTTGTAAAATGCTTTTATCCCTTCTTCAAAACAAGTTTTTGGTGCATATCCGATTAACCGTGATGCTTTTGAGATATCGGCACATGTTCTTAAGACATCGCCTGGTTGCATCGGTAAGTATTGTCTATTGGCGTTCTTTTTTACAACTTTTTCAATCGTCTGAATCATTTCTATTAA
>JBOFCV010000003.1:0-3839 GCA_051646305.1 Turicibacter sp. | reverse complement strand
CGCGATTTTTAAACTTTATATGCTGCTAGACATTTACTAGTTCATTTACCTGATAGGAGATAGAGTGACTAAAATTTTAGTCATTCTAACAAATAGGTGCCCTAATCGTTTTGAAAATCCAAAGAACATACGAAGTCTTATATATTAATAGTGTATGAGAGGATTTTATCTTGGTTCATACCTATTATAAAAATGCCAATTAAAACGTTTAATCGAAGCATTTAGAGTCGAGAGTGGTAGCATATGAAGTGTTTAAAATAGAGGTATCATCCACAGGGTTACTTAGACGTTACTTAGTGAGAAATAGGTGCCTACTTGTTATGAACACAGTTCATGCTATAATGAGAATATTATAGAGAGAAAAATGGCATGTTCATAATTTAGTCTTGTTAGGCGGGTTTGTTAATGTAATAAAAAATCCCTCATCTTTGTCAGAAAATGAGGCTATAAATAAATTCAAATTTGTGAACAAGCTAGAGTTTATGATGTGAATTAAGTGTAAAAAAGAATAGATAACAGATTTAAATTATATAAAAATGAGGTGATGTAATGAATAAACGAGTTGCATTTATTACAGGGGCAGGTGGCGGAATTGGGTATCATTTAGCGAATGGTTACGCTCAAAATGGCTATCAAGTCATAGCTATCGATAGAGTTGAGGCAACTTTTGATAACGAAGCTATTGATTTCTATAGAGTTGACTTGAAAAGTGAACAGCAAATAAGAGATGTATTTAAAAGCGTTCTTAAAAAATATGGGGCGGTTCATGTGTTGATTAATAACGGGGCAATTAGCAAATTTAGTAAATCTATTTTTGAATTAACAACAGACGAATTTGATGAGGTCTTAACTGTTAATTTAAGAGGAAGTTTTATTTGTTGTAAAGAATTTATTATTGCAAATAAAGGACAAAATTATGGTCGCATTATTAATATTGCCTCAACAAGATACCATCAAAACGAAGCGGATTGGGAAGCTTATGGGGCGTCAAAAGGCGGATTAATTTCTTTAACGAATACCCTATCAGTTTCATTAGGTGAGACGCCAATCACGGTTAATGCGATTAGTCCAGGTTGGATTCAAGTAGAGAATTACGAATCTTTAACTGTTTGTGATCACTTACAACATTCATCAAGACGTGTTGGCAAACCTGCTGATATTGTGAATGCTTGTTTATTTTTAACACAAGAGGAAAATGATTTCATCAATGGAGCAAATTTAATTATTGATGGTGGAATGACTAAAAAGATGATTTATCAAACATCTGATGATTTTTGGAGTGAAGAAAAATAAAATGATATTAATGAAAACCCCTTAGAAGATTCTTCTAAGGGGTTTTCATTAATATCATTAAACAAGGTCTGTTTTGGGTAATGTTTTTTTCTCACCTTTATAGGGAAGTAAGGGACTACTAAAGTTTTTCGTTAATTTTAACTTTTCAGCTTTCAATACTTCAGCAATTAATTGGCGATAGCGAGTTTCCCAAAGTTTTACATATTCATCGGCATCGCCTTCAAGTGTAAAGTTTTGAGTGTCATAGATATAATCACGCTTGTTTTGATAGAGTTCTAAATAATCGTCATAGGTAAATGGCATATTAATAGCTTCTAAACTCATACATTTTTCAACTGGAATATATTTTCCAAATTCCAATATACCATGCAAATAACATAAATTAATACAGGCGTTTCTCGTAAAATGAGCGATGTTATTCATGGTACGTTCAGCCGTTAGTTCACCCAATTTATATTTTTTGATATTAGAATTAATGATTTTCAAATCGTGATACATGGTTGATTTAACGTCAGTATAGATGGGCATGTATTTGAAGCATCTTTCGATAAATTCAGTTTTTGAATAGAGAACGGCACAATAAAGTTTAAAGTACCAGAAAAAATAGTCTCCACTTGCGCAGATAGATGAAAATTCACTTTTGCAATAAACGGTGAGCCATTTAACTGGAACATCCATTTGCGAGGCAATACTTTTAGTGATGTATTTTTTTTGAGATCGGGGACAATCAGGAATAATAATTAAAAAATCAATATCGCTCTTTTCATCAAATTCTCCATTAACAAGAGAACCATACACAGCGATGGTTTCAATTTTATATTTTTTTTCATCGACATCAAAATGTTTATCATCAATGTTAATTCGTAGCATTTTTTTGTCTCCTTCCATTTTTAATTTTCTTTTAGGGTATAATTTGAAAAAATACCACTGCCAAGTACTGTACAGGTTGTCGCTTGAGATTTTTTTATTCCTCTCGTCGTCATACAGCCATGTTTACCCGTAATTTTAATCAAAATGTCATCGCTATCCGTTATTTTATTTAAAATATAATAAATGTCCGAGCCGATTCGTTCTTGGATTTGAAGTCGTTTGCAGACCATATCGGATATTCTTGCAATTTTACTAAGTCCAATGACCTTATTTTTTGGTTTATAGGCAATTGTAATCGTCAAGTCGTAAATTAAAGCCATATGATGTTCGCAAAAACTAAAACATTCAATATCTTTAACCCAGATGACACCGTTAGATAAAAAAATATCGGTATCTTCTTTAAAACATTTATTGTACATGGCCACAATGTCATCGTTAGTATAATTAATTCCTTCAAATACTTCAGCATACATATTTGCAACACGTGTCGGCGTATCTACTAATCCTTCACGCATTGGGTTTTCACCTAATGCTATCAGAATATCACGAATGCTAGTTTCTATTTTTTCTTTATCAATCATACACTCACCTCTAGAACGACAGACTTTATAAACTTATGAAATAAAATGATTACATCATATTGTATGACAAGGGCCTAGAGTTGGTTCGTCATTTTTAAAACTCTCGATAGAGAGAACTTGAAAATTCAACAGATTAACGATGTTAAGTATTTTTTTGTAAAGAATAGTTGACATTATAGATAAAGAGAATATAATTTAAATATACCCCACCCCCGAGGGGGGGTAAAGATTTGGAGGTAATATTAACATGGACGCAGAAAAGAAAAAGGCGTTACAATCATTAAAAACAGCAAAGGGTCAAATTGAAGGAATTATTAAAATGATCGAAGATGAAAGATACTGTATGGATGTCTCGAATCAAATATTAGCATCGCAGTCGTTATTAAAAAAAGCAAACTTAATGGTGTTAAAAAGTCATTTAACACATTGTGTGAAGGATGCTTGCCTAAATAATGAAGGTGATGAAAAAATAAATGAAATCATTACGATATTAGAAAAAGTAATGACTAAATAAGTGAGAGATAAAAATTTCTAGTAGTACGAGATATGAAGGAGGAGTGAATTTGAATCAGTCATTTAAAATTGAAGGGATGAGTTGTTCAGCTTGTGCCAACCGCCTTGAAAAAGTGATGAATAAGTTAGAGGGCGTAGAAAAAGCAACAGTTAATTTTGCAACAGAAACACTGATGGTTCATTATGATGAATCAAAATCAGGACCGAAATCAATTGAAGAAGCCGTAGTAAAAGCAGGTTTTAAAATCAAAAAAACAAATAAAACATACTCATTTAAAGTAGAAGGCATGACCTGTTCAGCATGTGCTACACGTGTAGAAAAGGTAAGCAACAAGTTAGCAGGGGTTGAGCGTGCATCAGTAAACTTTGCAACCGAAAAATTAACCATAACAATTGATGAAGATACAGTTTCATATGCCCAAATAAAAGGGGCAGTCGAAAAAGCAGGTTACAAATTAGTAAAAGAGGATGAAGAAGAAAAAGTAGTAAAGAAGATAAGTGAAAGTCATAAATTATTAACTCGTTTTGTTATTTCACTAATTTTTGCGATTCCATTATTAATTATCAGTATGGGACATATGA
>JBOFCV010000546.1:0-6700 GCA_051646305.1 Turicibacter sp. | reverse complement strand
GTAATATAAATAAACGATTTATTCATCTCTTTTTTCAGTTTATTCATTAAGTTTAGAACACCTAAACGGATGGATACGTCGAGCATTGAAGTAGGTTCATCCGCAAATATGACATCTGCACCTACTGCTAAGATTCTAGCAATATAAGCTCTTTGCTTTTGTCCTCCTGATAACTCATGAGGGAATTTTTCCCCTTGTTCTTCAGGTGGCACCAACCCCACCATCGTTAAATAATCATCCATTTTTTCTTTCATTTCCTTTTTATCACATGGATGATAAAGTTCTAAAGGTCTCTTTAAATGATAATAAATATTATGCAATGGATTTAATGAAGAAAAGGGGTCTTGGAAAATCATCTGTGCCTTTTGACGATAATTCTTCAAATGGTCACCGGATAATTTATGAATATCTTGATCATTAAAAATCATTTCCCCATTACTCGGTTTATGAAATCTCATGGCAATACGACAAATGGTTGATTTACCACAACCGGATTCTCCAACAATTGCTAAAGACTCCCCAGGATATAAATCAAATGAGATATCATTTAGTGCACGCAACGTTTTACTTCTTGAAAAGAAACTTTTCCCACCTACTTTAAAATCCATCGTGACATGGCGTACACTAAAGACTGGTTTTTCTGCTCTCATCTCGTGTCTCCTTCTCTATTTTTAATGGATTATGACAATAGAAGAAGTTTTTATCTTCATAACTTCTCTCTGGTTCTAATTCACAACAGATTTTACTTGCTTTAAAACATCGATCTTGGAAACGACAGCCAACTGGTATATGATTCATGTTTAATGGAGTTCCGGGAATTCCCTCCATATATTCAATTTTCCCCTTTAATGATGGGAACGAATTTTTAAGTCCGAAAGAATATGGATGTTGCGGGTTATTTAAAATTTTCTTTGCAGATCCTTGCTCAACAATTTTTCCAGCATACATAATTGCAACTGTGTCACAAAATTCCATCATTAGACTAATATCATGTGTAATGAAAAGAATTGAGAAATTGAACTCTTTTTTAAGTTCATATATACGCTGTAAGATATCCCTTTGTACAACAGTATCTAATGCCGTTGTTGGTTCATCCAGAATAAGAAGTTTCGGACGCAAAGCTAACGCCATAGCAATAACTACACGCTGCCTCATTCCTCCTGAAAATTGATGAGGATAATCTTTTAAACGCTCTGCTGGAATTCCAACAACCGCTAATAATTCTTCAGCCATTTCACGTGATTTCTTCTTATTAGTTGTAATTCCGTGGTATTTATATAATTCAAAGAATTGTTTTTCCAATGTAACAACCGGATTCAAACAGTTCATTGCCGATTGAAACACCATACTAATATCATTCCAACGAAAAAGTTGGAGCTCTTTTTCAGGCATGTTAAGAACATCTTTTCCTGAAACCTTAATAGAACCACTCGCAATAAGGGCTGGCGGTTTATGTAGTTTCATTATGGAGTAGGCGATTGTACTTTTTCCACACCCAGACTCTCCTGCTAACCCAAGGCTTTGTCCTTCTTCAATCTTAAAACTAACATCATCTACCGCTCTAATTCGTTTTCCATTTCCTGTTACATAGTCAACACTAAGCCCTAAAACTTCAAGTACTGTCCCCATTTTAAACCCCTCCTTCTTTTAAAACATGGCTCAGTTGCTCTTTTTTTAGAAGCTTCTCTTGCTTTCTCTTTTCTTTATAATAACTAGACATGATTCTTTGAGCTTTTAATTTTGGATTAGATATCTCGTCAATTGAGAAGTTAACCAATGTCAATCCTGCTCCTAGAATAATAATAGCCACACTTGGTGCGAGTACTTCCCACCAAATTCCACTATGTAAGGCACCTGTTTGCTGTGCATTATAAAGCATCGTTCCCCAAGTTACAGAGAATGGATCGCCAAAGCCTAAGAACTCTAAAGAGGCTTGCGCCATAATGGCATAAATAATTGTTCCTACAAAACTTGAACTAATCATGGTAAGCATATTAGGCATAATCTCAATAAAAAGACGTCTTATTTTTGTTTCGCCTAATGTCTCTGCGGAATGAACAAATTCACGATTTCTTATACTCATGGTCTGTGCTCGAAGGATACGAGCATTAAAAGGCCAAGATGTTAATCCGATTATAAACCCGATAGCAATGGGGGAAACCCCACCTAATAAAGAAGCAATAATTAATAGTAATACGACTTGGGGTACCACCATAATAATATTGATAACTGTACTAATAATACTATCAACAATTCCTCCAAAGTAACCTGCACTTATTCCAATAATAAGACTTAATGAGACAGCTACTGTCCCCGCAAGAACCCCAACCATAATAGAGATACGTCCACCATATAACGTCTGCGCAAAAACATCTCGCCCTAAACGCGTTGTCCCTAGTATATGCTCACTTGAAGGGGGACTATGATACTCTCCTGGGTATCGAAATATAGGGTCATGCGATGTAAACAATCCAGCCCCAAGGGTAATAATAAGGATAAATGCAATTAAACAAATACCTATTGTTGTTTTGGGACTATTCCTAAAGAATTTTATAATTTTGGAATTAAGAATTTTTTTTATCATATTCTCCCTCTTAGCTTTTCTTAAAGTTAGTATACGCTTAATACTCTCTCTGTCTAATATAATTTGATGAATTATTACCTCATTATTTTTCTTCTTAACTTTGCTTTCTAATTCTTGGGTCTAAGAAGAAAATACTAACGTCGGCAATAAAGTTAGCAGTTAGCATCAGAATAGTTGACATTAATAATATCCCTTGCATTAAAGGATAATCTCGACCATTAATGGCCCCTAACATGACCTTCCCTAAGCCAGGATAATTAAATATTGTTTCGATAATTAACGATCCACCTAAAAGAAATCCAACCTGCATGGCAACTGAAGTAACGACCGGTAATAAGGCATTTCTTGCACAATAACCAAACATTATTTTTCTATCCGGTACACCTTTAGCAATCCCCATCACAATATAATCTTCTCCAAGCTGATTGATCATATTGGCACGCATTCCCATAATTCCCCCTAAACCTGTTAACAAAATGGCTGCAACTGGTAAAAAAGCATGATAACTCACATCTTTAAGATACTCAAATGTATTATCCGGAATGAATAGAGGTGTCACAGCATATCCACGAGGGAATATATCTGTGTATGCTAAAGTATAGCTTAAAAAAATAGCAATAATAACAGCTGGGATATTAGAAATAATTTGACCCGTTACTGTGATTGAAGTATCTAATTTACTTCCCCTTTTCCATGCAACAAATATCCCTAAAAATGTATTAATGATAAACCCAATAACTAGTGCGGTTCCCATTAGAAATACGGTCCACCCTGTTCCACGAGATACAGATTCTAAAACCGTTTGAGGATAATTTGAAAAAGATAATCCCCAATCACCGGTTATAATATTTCCTACATAGTTAAGATAGCTAACAAACAAGGGCTCTTCACTATTATACCCAAACATAACTTCAACTGATCGGATAGTAGCCTCATCAATTTGCCCCCCACTTTGATAAAGTTCAGCTAAATACATCTGAACCGGATCCCCCGGCATAAGCCGAGGGAGAAAGAAGTTTAACGATACTGCTCCAATAAACGCAATGATATAGAATCCTAAGCGTCTTACGAAATATTCCATCTTTCTCCTCCTAAAACTTATACCTAATCAATTACTCAACTGGTTCTAAATTTAATAACTGTAAAATTTTAGTATCATGAACACAGTTTGCCGAGTTAACGAATGGATCTTCCGCATTAGCCCATCCTGTAAATCGACTTGTATTATAAACAACCCAGTTACCATTGTGAAGAATTGGAATATTTATCATATTTTCTGTGAAATATAATTCAATATAATTTGTAATTTCTTTTAATTCTTCGTCCGTTGCATTTGGCATTCTACTAATCATTTCATTAATTTCTTTATTTACATAATTTGTTTGAGTGACAGACCACCAAGTTGGTGTTTTAACTCTTGATTCATCACCGATGGTATCAAAATAATATTTCCATATATTACCTGATATACCATAACCCGTGTATAGCGCATCATGCTTACCTGATTCCCAAGATTCAATAAGTATCCCGATGTCGACTGCTTTTGCAGATGCATTGATTCCGATTTGACGTAATCCATCAGCTACAATGACAGCACCATCATTCCAATCTGACCATCCTGCAGGAGATTGAATATCAAATTTAATTTGAGATCCATCAGCGTTATCAACCCATCCATCGCCATCTAAATCTACAAATCCACCATCCGTTAACATTTGTTTCGCTTTTTCTACATCAAATGTTGTGTATTCTTTTAATAATTTTTGAGCTTCATCATTTTTGTAACCAAATAATGCAGGTGGTAATCCAGTGACAGTTGGAACTGTTGGATCTAAGTAACCAAATACTGCAGAATCAATAATTCCTTGACGATCGATTGCCATTGATGCCGCTTTTTTGAATTCTGGTGATTCAAACGCTTTACGATTCCCGTCATTTTCTGTCAAGTAGTTAAACGATAGTCTCACTCCATCATTCATACCATACCAGTATTTTCTATCCGGGTCACCTTTAACATAAGTTTCCTCAATTTTTGGGATAAATAAATGCGCCCAGTCAACACTTCCTGTTTGCAATAAAGATAATCCCGCATCATTTGAGTTAAATTGTGGAACTCGCAATTCATCTACTTTTAATTTTTCACCTTGCCAGTAAAGTGGATTACGACCTAATACAACCATTTCTGGTTTGAATGAAATAACTTCAGAGAATGCACCTGTAACGACTGGTTGTTCTAAAACATAGGTTGCAGGATCTTCAACTGTAGACCAAATATGCTCTGGAACCATCCAAAACTCTTTGAAGACATCATTTCGATGGAAACGATTTTCTTCTTTCATGACAAGTTGAACCGTATAATCATCAATGATGGTAACGGATTCCATTTTCCCATTTTCTCCCCAATCTCCTGCGCGATCAATACTTGGGTGTTCTTTCTTAATTAAATATGAGAATGCAACGTCCTCGGCATTAAAATCTTCCCCATCACTCCATTTAACCCCTTGACGAACTTTTATGGTTAATGTTTTATTATCTGGTTCACTAATAACTTCTTCAGCTAGCCACATATGTTCTTCATTATTATTAAATGTATCAAAGATAATAAGCGGTTCATACATGAACCCTAAATTAAATTGATAAACGCTAGTTGTAAATGGATTGAAGTTTTTTACCCATCCATCATTTGATTCCATCATGACAGTCAAAGCTTTTGCTTCCTTCTTTTCTTCTTTTTTAGTGTCTGAATCAACAGTCCCTCCACTGCTAGGAGCCTCCCCAGGCTTTGATGTTTCCTGCCCACACCCCACTAATATTGCTGAGACTAGGAACATTGAAAAAAGAATACTTGTAATTTTTTTCATTCTAACCCCTCCTCTAAATTGTTCTATACAATCTAAATTCCCACCTCATTAATGGGTCAATATTTTATATAGAATTAAAGATAATATCTTATCTCACGGTTATTGTAACCGGTTTCAAATGTATAGTCAATTGGATTTTTTGGAATAAATTAGGTATTTTTGTCGTATAATTTTGTTCTTATGTACAATCTTTACATTAAGTATAAAAAGTTCATATTTGCCAAAAAAAAATTCTTTATTAACTGATTAAATTTTCTTGAATAATACTTATTTTCTATATTTTATTTTAAAGGTATTTGATAACTCCAGCCTGAATGAAAATAAAAAAAGCCAAAATTAATCAAGTGATTAATTTTGGCTTTTTTTATTTTCCGTTTTTGATTTTTGTTTCTTTTGATTGAGGTTGAATAATTTCTTCAACAATTCCGATACTTTTCATAATTTTTTCTGAACGTTCTCTTGTCGATCCAACCACGATTTCATATTTAACATTTTCTGCATTTAAGAAGTTTAAGATTGCCGAATCCACCATTTCAGCGACTTCAGCGTCTTGCCATCTAACACCATCTTTTTTATATCCAAATTCACGTGGAACAAAGAAAATATGATCATATTGCGGTAAATCTCGGATTGCTAAACTGTATAAATCGTTTAATATTTCAATTTCTTTTTGAGTGCGTTCTTTATCACCTAGCATCATTCTTCCATAAATATACGGAACAAAAGTTGCATAATCAGTTATTGCATAATCATGCATACGAAGCCCTTGCTCTAAATGCAATTGCCCTAAATATATTCCATATTGCTCCGATATTGATTCAATCATCCCTTTATCTCTTAGATACTCTGTTGAATATTCTGTCGCAACTCCAACATTAATATCTCGGATTTTTAAATCAACAAATAATTGTTGAATTAATGTTGTTTTTCCACATCTTGGTCCACCTAGGATTGCAATTCTAACTGCCATAAATCAATCTCCAATTTAAATATATTTTTTTAATTCACAAATATCTACCTGAAAAATAAATTATATCAAGAACTAGCCTATTTTACAATGTCAATTTTCGACATTTAGAACAACTCCTTCAGTCTATTTCGTTTAAAGGATAAAAGTAGAAGTGAATTTTATTCTATATTTCTATATCCTTTGCTATTCATCTAACTAAAATACATCATAAACCAAGATGTGATATGTTTGAATAAAATCAAATTTTTGATTTCTATGATTTATAAACTTAATCAATTTAAGGAC
>JBOFCV010000532.1:0-6819 GCA_051646305.1 Turicibacter sp. | reverse complement strand
TTGTAAATCTCTCATCCAATATCCTCTTTTCTATTATTCCACGATGAATTCCCAGTTACCTTCAAGTTGGAGAGTTAGCCCCGTGATGTCGGTTTTGATTTCTTTTACTTTACGCCTTAATGGAATACCCAGGTTATCTTTGAAATTATCGTCTGATATTTGAGCTGCCATGGAGCTATACGTTTCTAAAAACCACAAAGGTTTTCGATCCCACATTTCAATTCCAATGATCCTTTTTCCGTCTTTATAGTCTCTTGTCAAATTTAACGTAATCTCCAAAACACCGATTTGACCTCTATTCTCTTTACCAACATCCGTTAAGGTAATAGAAGTCACAGGGATTTCATAATCTTTTAGGATAATGGGCTCTAAATCCGTATAAGTTTCATTTACATTCGGCACTTTTATGGTATAAGTTGTATCCGCAAAGCTTTCATCATGGTAGTACTGAATCGTTACATTTGATAGCAAGATGGTAAATGGTTTTGTTAAGTCGCTCACATTAAATTCATAGTTATTATCTCGATTAAAATTATGATAGACTTTTTTCCCAAGGACCTCTTTTGAATTGGCATCTATAATTCTTACAAAAGAATCTAAACACTCATCAAAACACCCCTCTGATCCATACGTTTTTATTTTTTTTGTTGGATGCTCAGGGGTAATAAAGTTTACTCTAAGTATCTCTTTGTCTTCCTCAATTACAGCTGTAATGGGGAGATCATGTTGAGCCGCTGTTGGTCCTAACTCTTCATATGCGATCTCACCTTGAGTTTTTTCTAACGTTATCGCATATTCGTAAATGGTGCCATCGTATAATTCAAATTGATACACAAGGTCATCCTCAAGACTTATCTCTGGTAAATTTTTAAATTCATGTCTAAAGGTTAAATTTATTGACGACCCACTTCCTCTGAAATCATCAGATAAAAACTTTTCTCCATTCACAATCAAGGTCCCTTGTTTGGAAACTGTTAGACCTAGCATAATATCGCGATTCTCTTCTGGAAACACAAGTTCAACCGTTGTCATGATGGTGTTTTTCTCGGTGACTTGCACATTTGTTAGCGTTGCAACGCCCCCCGCTACCATGATTTTATCTTTTGACAAATCATCATAGACCGGTGGGACGATCATTTTTTGAGGTTTATCTAAACATAAAATTTCTTCATCTGAAATCATGACATCTCCAGCTCCAGGTACATAATGATAATAAATTGTATTTAGAGCAGAAACCGATGCTGGCACCAAAACGGCAAGGATAATAATAGCGACCGCAATTTTTGATTTTCTAGTTAATCTTTTACGTTTAAATGGCACGATTGTTTCCATTTCTTGATTAAGTTTTGCAAGTGTTTTTGATTTAATCCGATTTAATATTTCTTCATCCAATTCATCGGCGATCATCCACTGTTCAATATCAACCTGTTCTAATTCATCCATTAGATCAAATATTTCTTTCTCACTCATAGTATCCCTCCTTTTTAAAATTATGTTTTAGTTGATTGCGACTTCGGTATAGTGAGCTTTCAACTACTGTTACTGAACACTTAAATGTATTGGCGATTGTATTTAAATCATAATATAAAAAATATCGCATAAAGAAATATGTCTTATCTGGTTCCATTAAGTCATCAAGCTGCTGTTTCAATTTAATGAGACTTTTATTTTCTATTGTGGAAAAAAGTGACATCGAATCGCGCAATGGAGTTTGTTCAAGTCCTTGATTTAAATCTTTATCATTTGCTTGACTTTTATTTTGACGTTTAAAGGTTAACGCTTGTGTCCTTGCTTTAAGAAAGATTAAAGTTTCTATGTTGCCACTTGTTTCATCATATTGTTCTATCTGATTCCACACCCTAACAAACACATTGCTGACCATCTCTTCGATTTCTTCATCCGATGCCACTTGGCCAACAATTCTTTTGATTATATAATAAACTTGAGCACTATATAAATCCATAATTTTCTCAAATACATCCAGATTTTTTTCTTTTGATTGTTTAATTAGTTTTTTCATCCCAAATCCTCCCTTCACTTATTACTACGTCGTAAACTTCACAAACCCCTCAAACTTTTAAAAAAAATTTTGTTTGATTAATAAACCTAAATAAAAGAGGACAACTTAAATTGTCCACTTTTCTATTTCATTTATCGGTATTCACTGGGTTGCTGTTTTATTAGTATTTTGCTACCTCCTCTTTTAAACACTAAAATTTATAGCAATACAATGCTTCTTCATCAATTTTTTTACCCGTATTAATGAATCCAACTTTCTCATAAATATGCTTACCTTTCATATTTTTCGGATCCGTCGATAAATAAATTTCCTTACAACTTTCAATGCACTTCATCTCTGCGATTACCAAATGGATGGCACTTGTTCCAAAACCACGCCCCTGATATTTCTTATCAATCATTATTCTGCATAATTCATAAAAATTATGTTCTTTACAATAGCCATACATGGTAAACCCAATAATTTCACCACCCTTTTCAATGGCTTTCGTTGTCCAAGTTTCTTCATACATCGCTTGCACGATGGACAAAGCATTTGAAGCCACATATTCTTCACAGAGGGTGGGCATATCTTGGTTATTCGTCGTTAAAAATACAACTTGCATCCAATTATCTTTCGTGATATCTATTAAATTCATTGTTATTTTTCTCCCTACTATCCCTATTCAATTTATACGAACTTTCTAATCTTATTATATCCATTTTATGGATGATACTTCCAATCATAATTAAAAATAGTGTTTTTAACTAGCGATTAACCTTTATTACTTCATCTCGTACTAGCCTATATATGAAAAGTCATGAAGAATTTAAACTTCATGACTTTCGACTTGTTTAAACTGTTAGCCTAACTCCTGTTCTTGTACATACTCCAATATCATTAAGTCACGACAGTACATGAATTTTAATCGATAATCACAACAGGTGATAAGAGAGTGACGTAATTTATTAATGGCTTCATCTAATGTGAGCCACACAGGTTTCATTCCTAGTTTCTGTTCATTCTCAGTTAAGTTCAAAGTGTAACATTGCGTTCCAACTTCTCCGATAAAACAATAAGAATACTGACAGAAGTTTGTTTGACCTTTATGTTCTTCTACTTTTCCAATATTTTTATACTGGGTGATTTTATATCCCATTTCCTCTTTTACTTCCCGAACAAAAGCTTCTTGTGGTGACTCTTCCCACTCAATTTCCCCGCCTGGTAATTTATAACCCGCCACATTTTCAAGTTCTAGTAATGCAACTAATCCTTCTTTATTATAAACAACACCGCGTGAAGCGTATCGCGTGACCGGTATGATATACTCAACTTCCCCTCCATAAAACGTCGCATCACATAATACTTCATCAAACACAACATCGCCCCCTAAATTTTTTATCATTATTATACTTATTTCGTCCCTCAATGTCTATCTAAACCGATGAAAACCCTTTATTTAGTAAGTGAGTGGCATTTTAATTCTGATAATCAACTGCTTTTCTTCCGTTAACTCTGCACTAATTTGACCTTGCTGTTTTTTAACACGTCATTTCATACTCCCCAACCCAATCCCAGTTCCTTTGTTACTTAAATATTTATCAGCCTAAAAAAGGAGTAAATTAAAAACTCTTAAAAGTCCTATCATTCTAGTTTAATGAACAAGAGAACCTGTAGTGATGGATTTTTCTCTTCGATAAATAACTAAACACATTTAGACAGATTATTTACGTTGTTTGAGGTAAACTTATCTTAACTTACCAACTAAAGGGGAGAACGTTGTGCTAAATCATTTATTACCATTTATCGAATTAATTATTTGGATCACGTTGATTGGTCTAAGTGTTTATGCCTATCGACAATATAAAAAGAAAAAATAAGAAAAGTCTATCGTGGGCACTAATGCCTTGTGATAGACTTTTCTTACTTTAATTCCCCTGTTTTATTAAAAGCCGCTTCAACGACTTCATTAAACCATTTAATTTTATGATTTAATTTTTTATTTTTCAACCACACTAACCCTAATTCACTTTTAATTTGAGGTTCTAACTCAACAACCTGAATACCTGTATGATTAAAACACGCTAAGGATTGTTTCATTAGTAAAGATACGCCAAAACCCGCTTGCACTAAACTTAAAATGGTTTCAATCTTCGGTTGTGTTTGAATTGAATTCGGTGAAATGCTCGCTTTTTCAAAGGCTTTCATACATGTTTGATAGACACCTGAATGTTTGGGTAATAAAATAAATGTTTCCTCATGTATTTGTGCTAGTTGTACCTTTTTACTTTTATCATGATTAAATGATATAGGCGTGATGAGGACTAATTCATCCGCGACTAAAGGAATTGATTCATAGTATGATGAATCTAAATTTTCAAGGCGCATAAATGCCACATCAATCATTCCTAATTGAAGCGCATGATTAAGCGCAACATGTTCTTTTTCAATTAATTCCAATGTAATGGCCGGATGTTCTTGAGCAAAATTTGCCAAGACGTTAGCAATACCATATTGATTAATGACTGGAATCGCTCCAACTTTTAACACCAAAGAATGGGTTGAATAAGTCTCCATTGCCATATTCATCTCAAGATAAGTATCCATCAGGCGCTTAGCATGACTTTGAAAGGCAAGTCCTGCTTCTGTTAGTTCAATCTGCCTCGTCGTTCGATTAAATAACGTCGTACCTAACTCCAATTCAAGTGTTTTTATTTTTTTTGACAAGGTTGATTGTGACATAAACAATTCTTCAGCCGCTACCGAAAAGTTACGATAGTGCACTAGTGTTAAGAAACATTTAACAAGCTCTAAATTTATAGGCCCTCCGCTAATTTTTATATTTATTCCAATATGGAATATATCATATCTAACTTAGAATTGTATATAGGCAGGCGGTATTTTATGATAAGTTTAGAAAGATTGGAGGAGATTTTTGATGTTACACCCTGTACACGATTTACGGTCGGCTATTGATTATTTAAAAACATTTGAAAATGAGTTCATAGAAACCGATCACCCCGTAGAGCCACATGCCCAAATTGCTGGTGTTTATCGCTATATAGGTGCGGGAGGAACGGTTGCAAGACCTACTAAAATCGGGCCTGCCATGATGTTTAACAACGTCATTGGACATGCTGAAGCCCGTGTTTTAATTGGGTTACTTTCTAGTCGAGAACGCGTGGCTAAATTACTTGGCACAAAAGTGGACCGACTCGGTTTGTTATTAAATGAGGCGGCTAAGAACCCGATTAACCCAATTACGACATCTAAAAAAGACGTACCGTGTCAAGAAGTTGTTCATCTTGCAAGTGATGAGGGTTTTGATATTCGCAAAATACTACCTGCTCCAACAAATACAGTTGAAGATGCGGGACCTTACATCACACTCGGGATGTGTTATGCAAGTGACCCTGAAACGTTTGAATCTGATGTGACCATTCATCGTCTCTGTTTACAAAGTCGTGATGAAATGACGATGTTTTTCACACCTGGTTGTCGCCATTTAGATGTGTTTAGAAAAAAAGCCGAGGTTCAAGGCCGTGCTTTACCGATTTCTATTAGTATTGGCGTTGACCCAGCCATTGAGATTGCAGCTTGTTTTGAACCGCCAACAACACCACTTGGTTTTAATGAATTGAGTATTGCTGGGGCGATTCGTGGGAAAGCTGTTGAGCTGGTTGATTGTTTAACGATTAAAGAACAAGCTATTGCTCATGCTGAGTATGTAATTGAGGGAGAACTGATTCCTGATGTTAGAATTCGAGAAGATTTAAACACAAATACGAATAAAGCCATGCCTGAGTTTCCGGGTTACACGGGTCATGCCGATCAAAATATTCCTGTTATTAAAGTTAAGGCCATTACGCATCGAATTCATCCGATTATGCAAACGTGTATTGGTCCGAGTGAAGAACATGTAAATATGGCGGGAATTCCAACAGAGGCAAGTATAATTGGGATGGTCGAGAAAGCCATGCCTGGAAAGCTTTTAAACGTGTATGCTCATTCTGCTGGGGGCGGAAAATACATGGCTGTTATGCAATTTAAAAAATCAGTGCCTAGTGATGAAGGGCGCCAAAGACAAGCAGCATTACTTGCCTTCTCTGCTTTTTCAGAACTAAAACATATTATTTTAGTCGATGAAGACGTTGACTTATTTGATTCAAACGATGTGCTATGGGCCCTTAATACCCGTTATCAAGGCGATATCGATACTATTTTTATTCCCGGTGTTCGTTGTCATCCCCTTGATCCGTCTCAAAGTCCTGACTATAATCCTGCTTTAACGCAAAAGGGAATGTCTTGTAAAACCATTTATGACTGTACGGTTCCCTTCCATTTAAAAGACCAATTCCAACGTTCAAAATTTTTAGACATTGACCCTCGTCCTTACGCTCCCCATTTGTTTAAATAAAAGGGGAACTTAAAACAACCTACCTGGCTACGAATTGAAGTCTTATAAAATCATAGGGTTGTCATGTAAATGAAATAACCACATTTAATAACGAAAAAAATCAGCCCCCTCAACAGAATGTGGCTGATTTTTTTCGTTTATCTTTTTTAATTTAGTATCTTCTCTAACGTTCAAACGAAATAATTTCAAATGTTAATCGATTAATATAGGCTTTTATTTTAGCATGGCGAACTTCTTTTGATTCCGTACCAAATAAATGAGCCCGATTTTGGTAATACATTAATATTGCTTTAATAATAAAATAAACAAGGATGAGTTCAACCCCAAGACTTTTGATGGATAACGGAGAAAATGGATGTGTTGGTTACAAACACGATCAACGTTGTTAAATAAAAATCGACCA
>JBOFCV010000531.1:0-12589 GCA_051646305.1 Turicibacter sp. | reverse complement strand
GGCTGCTTCCCCATTAGCTAAGAAATCGTCAATGATTAAAATTTTATCATCCGCGTTAATATACTTTTTTGATAATGTCATTTCATAATCCATTGCTTTTGTAAAGGAGTGAACCGTTGTCTGGTACACCTCTTGGTTTAAAATTTTAGATGTTTGTTTCTTTAAGGTTACCATTGGTAATTCCATTTGCAGTGCCGTCATAACAGTTGGCGCAATTCCTGAACTTTCAATGGTAAATACTTTAGTAATCCCATGGTTTTTAAAATAGTCTTTAAAATATGAACCCATCTCATACATTAACACGGGATCCACGCCATGATTAATAAATGAATCTACTTTTAACACTGTTTCATTTAAGGCTTGTCCCTCTGCTAAAATACGTTGTTTTAATGCTTCCATATTATGCGACCTCCACTGGTTGAACTGAGATATTAGATGCTTTTTTTTCTACTGTTTCTACGACTTTATCTTCTTTTAAAACAAGATTTAAAATTAGGGCAACGATTGTTCCTGTTGAAATTCCTGATGCAAAAATCATTCTCAATGCTTCTGGTAACTCCTCGATAATCTCTGGACGGAATGTTACCCCTAAACCAAGAGCCAACGCTGTTGCAATAATTAATAAGTTACGGTCTGTTAATTGTACACGACTTAATGTTTTAATTCCTGCGGCTGCTACTGTTCCAAACATGACGATTCCGACTCCACCTAAAACAGGTAATGGGATTCCATTGACTAAACCTGCAAGTTTTGGAAATAGTCCTAAAGCTACTAGAAGCATTCCTGCCATAACTGCGACGTGCTTACTAGCCACTTTCGTTAAAGATATTAACCCCACATTTTGGCTAAATGTTGTATTTGAAAATGATCCAACAGCTGCTCCCATGATACTTCCAACCCCATCAGCTAAGACACCAGCCCCAATTTTTTTATCATCGATTTCAATATTTGATGTTTCCCCAATTGCTTTTAAACATCCAACTGTTTCAATTGTTGTGACGAAATAGGCTGGAATAAAGGCAAATAGTGCTTTCCAATCGAAGACAATACCATATTCAAAAATATTTGGAACTTGGAACCAGCTTGCTTCATTTAAAGCTGTAAAATCAACCATTCCAAGCGGAATACAAAGAATATAACCTACGATCATCCCAATTAAAATTGAGGCACTACTTACTAATCCTTTACCATAACGATTCAACACAAGTGTCACGACTAATACAATCATGGCAATCGTGATATTTCTTAAACTTCCGTAATCGGCTGCTCCTACACCACCGGCTACCCAGTCAATTGAGACAGGTAATAATGTTAGTCCGATTAAACAGACAACGGTTCCAGTTACGATAGGTGGGAATAATTTCATTAAAGGTTTGATAAAATAACTCAGGATAATTTCAACAAATGAACCTAAAATCGTTGCTCCAATAATCCCTGGCATTCCAAGCGTCGATCCAACTGAAATAGCTGGTGAAACAAAGGTGAAGTCTGTCCCCATGATACATGCAACGCGTGATCCAACTGGTCCTATTCCGCGTGCTTGTATGATCGTTGCAATACCGGCTGCTAGTATAGAAGAACTGATTAAAGTTGTTGTCATGGCACTATCAAAACCTAAAGCACCCGAGATAACAAGTGGGACGACGACGATTCCAGAGAAGGCTGCGAATATATGTTGGATCCCAAATAGTAACTTCTTTGGCATCGATGGGTTATCATTTACTCCATATGTTAGCTGTGTTGTGCTGTTATCATAATTCTCTTGGCTCATGTCTTAAAACGTCTCCCTTTTACTCTTATCAAGATATAAAAAACCGGCGCCTCTACTGTACTAAGAGGTGCCGGTTTTTTCAATAGATATCATGAAATAGCAAATATGAAAAATGAATTTAGTTTCCCCGTTTGTACGAATCGGTAAATAAACTAAATATAACGTTAGACCCTATAAAGCTTGAATACTCGGGTTCTAGATGTTCTAGTTTTTCGTTTTCAAAAACTTAGAACTTCTTGATGCAGAGAAATCACGTCATCCTATCGTCATTTAATCATATACTATAAATTCCTATTTTAAAAGTCAACGCCTCGTAGTCTGCTTATTTACGGTTAGCAGGTAGAAACTTTCGATCCATATCATCGATTTTATACGAGTTATTTTATTTGTCATATTTTGTATTATAGTGTAGGAGTGAAAATAAAGCAAGTCATTTTCATAAAATAATTATTTAAGGGAATTTACAAAATCATAAAGAGGCTGAACCAAATGACTTATAAGTTTTAGTCATTTGATTCAGCCTCTTAAACATTAGTATAAAATTAACTTATAAGAACGATACGTATCTATTTGTTTAAATCCAGTTTTTAATGAAGCTTCATAGTCTGCCAATGCTTTTTCATCTACAAAGAAAAGGACTTCCTCAATTCCACATTGGATGATATCAGCTAGTGATTCTGAGAGTAATTCTAATTCAAGATTCGTATTTTTATAGTTAGGTTCAATCGCAAGTCCAAAAATTTCAGCTGTCTGATTGCCTAGTAATCTGATAAAAATACTACCTACAATCTTTTCATTTTCAATAACATTGTATATTTTCCAATTTTCTAGCGTTTCTAATACTCTATCGCTACTCCAATAGAAATTCGGATAATATTTGTCATGGAATGCTTTATAAGCTTGATAGTCCTTAGGCTTTAAAGCACTAACCTGATATCTCGCTTCGCTTCTTACATAATCTTTTACTCTTAATTCCATCACAACACTTGCACAACATAGCTTAGCCTTAATCTCTTCAAGGTAAATAATAGCATCGCTATATTCTTTTGGAAACCCAAAATCTAATTCAAACCCTTTATAATTCTCTTTGATATATTGAATAAATGGCGGCGCCACAACCTTAAAATCAACATGTGTGTAAATTCCTCCAAGAGCTTCCAAATAGTTATTTTCTTTAACAACTAACAATCTAAGAACACCTATTAATTGATTTTGATGATAATAAGCAAGTACTTTGTCCTCTCGATGCTTAATTGCTTTTAAAAAACGGTCATACATGTCTTGATAACTATTTAAGCGTGGAAATCCAGACTTCGTTTTATCACTTGCAATCTGCCATGAATAGTTAACAATATCTTCAAGATTTTCTTCTTTAACTTCAATAATCATAAATGTCTCCCCTTATTTATTATTTCATTATTTTTCCATTTATTTTATTATACGCTTAAAAAAATGACAAAACAATAGGGTTGTATCAGCAGTGATACAACCCTATTGTTCATGGATAATAAGTCTAATTGTTTTTATTCTTGAATTAAAATTTGAATTTTTCCAAGTGACATTTCTTTGCCATCACTTCCCACTCGGGTCATGATGTAAATCTCATAAAATTCGCCTGTTACTATAATATTATTTTCTTCAATATAATGTAAAACTTTATCATAATAAGCTTTGGTATCATTATAATCATCATCAAAATTAAGGGTTAGATAATGACCTGCTGGTACCGAAATTGTGTTTGTCTCCTGAAAAGCAGTAGTTTCTGTAAAACTCATTAACATATTATTATAGATTAATTCATCTTTTGTTTTTAAATCATGATAGGAAATAGCAAAGGCAAGTTCTTTATTAAAACTATCTTGTTGATGCTGTTTTAATAGTGTTTTCGTTAATCTTATTTCAAAATCCTCTGTGTAGCGTTTAACATTGTCATACTTGCTAAATTTTCGTTCTTCATTATATTCAATAAAAATAGTATTAATCCCCTTATCCAATGTTTCTTTAATTCGTTGTTCTAAAAAACTAATATTATTTTTAATATTCTCGAGTTCTTTAATTTTTAAGTCTATCATTTCTGTTTGTTTACTCATAATATCTAGTATCGAATCAAATGATGTGTAATTTGCAATCATAATTTTAATTTCATCTAATGATAATCCCATTGCTTTACAACGTTTAATTAAATCTAATATCACAAAACTTTTAACGGAATAATAGCGGTAGCCACTTTCTTCATTAATATAAGCTGGTTTTAAAATTCCAACCTTATCGTAATGTCTTAATGTTTGAACACTCACATGATGAATCTTTGCCATCTCTCCGATTGAAAACCGTGCTTCCATGAAATCACCTCTCTATTATTATAACCTAAAAAAAGGAACTGTATCAAAGATACAATTCCTTTTTGCTTTACATATTAAACGCTAATTTAGTGCTAGTTTTTATATTAGATTTTAAATTTATGGCAATGAATGTGACTGTTTCTGAGAAGATTACAGCACCCCAGATGCCATTGATTCCGAAGAGTTTACCTAATACAATAATCCCAATCGGTAAGAAAATGATTGAACGCATTAAACAAATAATATTTGATTTCTTTGGTGTTTCAATCGCTTGATAATAAACCAATGTATTTAGATTTAATCCCACTGCAAAGTAACTGAGGGTTACAATTTTAAGCGCGTTATACGCAATCGCTGCTAGTTCAGGATCATTTGTAAAAATTCCAATTAAATTTGGACCAAAAACATAACTAATGACTAAAAAGAATGCTGTCACCAAAGTCAGTGTAATCGTTGATATCTTATGGAATCCTAACATTTTTTCACTATTATTGCTACCATAGTTGTAACTAATTAACGGCTGAACACCGAGTGCAATCCCATAAAGAACCATATAAATGTTTGTTGTTAAGTAGTTAATAATACTGTACGCAGAAATTCCGATTTCACCCATTGTTTTAACTAACGCGATATTATACATTAACACAATAACTGAATAACTTGCTTGCGCAAAAAATGAGGGGAAACCTATTAATGAGAATTCTTTGATTAAGGCTCTATCCAATTTAACATTTCCAAACGTTAAGTGACCACGTGCTTTTAAGAAATGAGGTAATAAAATACCAACTGTTATTAACTGACCGAGTCCTGTTGCAATGGCAGCACCTTTAATTCCGAGACCAAATTCGAAAATAAAAATATAATCTAACACAATATTTGTAATCGCTCCGGCAATCGTTGCAATCATCGCAAGTTTTGGGCGACCATCATTACGAACAAAACTATTTAAAACGATCCCAATTAAGTTGGGAATACAGAAGATTGCATAGTAACGTAAATACTCAACTGCTAATGGTTTCAACGTGTCAGTTGCTCCAAGCATTGAGACGATTGGGCTTGTAAAAATAATACAAATCACACTAATAATTGAACTGACGATTAACAAGAATTTAAAAACTTGTCTAAAAACATTAACCGCTTGATCGATGTTTTTGGCACCTACATTTTTAGAAACTAACGCGCCACCACCAATGGCAAACATTGAGGCAAGTCCAAATAACATCACGGTAAAGGGTAACACTATATTAACTGCCGCTAGGGCTGAATCTCCAACACCTTGTCCTACAAAAATTCCATCAATAACTGTGTATAAAGAAGAAATAAACATAGCCAAGGCTGAGGGAATGGCATATTTAAAAAATTCTTTTATCATCTATATCCACCTTCTCTTCCTTTTAATCCTTTGCTATTATAAACTCTATTGTTAGTATAGAGTCAAGTTAATAGAGCTAAAAATAAAACAGGCAACTCATATTTCCCCAAAAGCTGTCTAGCTAATGTTGATTTTCTACTTCCACTATAACCAATTATTTTAATTTTTATCTTAATACCTCTAAACTTTAACAGCGTCGATTCTACTATTCATTAAAATACAAATTTATAATGTATTAACTAAGCATTTAAATTTTGAACTTAATTGAAACAACCTCATGCCAACCCTTTTCAAATGATTTTAATTTATTTAAACGGATTCCATCTGCTAGATTTTCAATTTGCTAATATAACTAATCTACTATCTAATTTATAAATTTCAAGTTTTATCTCCCCAATGTCGTAACACAATTTCTATCTTTGAATATATTTAATATAGGCCAGGTTAAACATACAAATTTTGAGAAGAGCTTTTTCTATACCAAATTTCCCGAAAAGAGTGATCTGGAATACGACTAAGAATGATTTTTAAAGTAATTTTCTCATATTATTACTAAAGAGAGCTAGATTAATGTATTAGAATCTACTTAAACTATTAACTATTTAAGCGCGTAGCTATTTAATATAAGCACTAATTTTTTCAAATAGAAAAAATTCATGTCTAACTATACACGATTAAAAATCAGATGTATTTCGATGGTCCTATCATCTAAATTATATCTTTCAGATTTTCCTCTTTATACGATTTGATGCGCTACTAGTTGATCATCCTTTAAAATGTATTTCGACTTAGTTTTTCCTTATTTATTTGTTTTTTTTCATAAACAGCCTACTCATCATTTAGTTTAATACAGACTTATTAAAACGTGTTATTTTTATTTATAGGAGGAATTTTTATGGATTGGTTTTTACAACTATCCCCTGTGTATCAAGCTCTATTAGCTACACTATTTACGTGGGGTATCACAGCACTTGGGGCTGCAGTTGTTTTATTCTTTAAAACAATTAATCGAAAAATACTTGATGCTATGCTTGGATTTGGAGCTGGTGTTATGATTGCCGCAAGTTTTTGGTCATTATTAAATCCAGCTATCTTACTAGCTGAAGAACTTGGAACAAAGCATGCCTGGATGGGACCCGCTTTAGGGTTCTTATGTGGTGGACTTTTTATTGTATTATCAGAAGTTGTATTAGATAAATTATATTTTAATAAATGGATTGAATCAAAGGAGACAAATTCATTAAAACGAAGTTTACTTCTTGTTTCAGCTGTTACGATTCACAATATTCCCGAAGGACTTGCTATTGGGGTTGCTTTTGGTGGCGTATTAGCTGGGATTCCAGGTGCAACAATTTATTCTGCCATCTTATTAGCTATTGGGATTGGATTACAAAACTTCCCTGAGGGAGCAGCCGTTTCACTTCCATTACGACGCGAGGGTTATAGTCGAAGCCGTTCATTCTTTGCGGGTCAAGCATCTGGTATGGTTGAACCTATTGCCGGGGTGATTGGAGCATTTGCTGCCATTACAATTAGAAGCATGTTACCCTTCTTATTAGCTTTTGCAGCTGGAGCTATGATTTCTGTTGTTTCTTCGGAATTAATACCTGAAAGTGCACGTGAAAATAAAAACTTAGCGGCACTTGGCGTTATTATGGGATTTTTAGTAATGATGGTGATGGATGTTGCTCTTGGTTAAAATTAAACAAAAAAAGGCTACTCAGTGCGCAACTCACTGACGTAGCCTTTTTAAAATGTTAACATTATTTATAAATAGTATAAGGGGGATTTATCTTATAAATGAAAACATTGTTTTGATATGATTCCTTCGCAAACTAAGAAATTATATCGTGTTAATCTAATTTAAATGTATCTAAAGAGTGATTGAATAACTAAGCTTGTTTCTCATATTTCAAAATTATTTTGCTGTTTCTAAAGCCATCTTAACTGCTTCTAACACTGCAGCACTTGATGTTGTTGCTCCTGCTAATGTATCGATATCAGCTGAGTTATTTTCAATAATTTCTGGAATTAAATATTCTTCAATTGAAGCAAAGATTGTTTCAGTTTCTTGGTTTTCTAAAATAACAACATCAGAAATTTTCCCGCTAGCAACTGTTACTTCTACTGCGATTGGACCTTTTAATCCGTCAGTTGTTGCTGTGTATGTTCCGTCTGTAACTCCTGCTTCATTTGCTCCACATCCAACTAATAAGACTGCTGCTAATGCAAGTGTTGATAAGAATGAGATTGCTTTTTTCATGATAATTCCTCCTAAGTTTTATTGATTTATTTTGTTAAAAATTCTGCTACTGATAATCCGGCTTGACGACCATAAACAATAATATCTGCCACGGCGTTTCCACCTAAACGGTTGGCTCCATGAACACCACCTGTTACTTCTCCCGCTGCGAATAATCCTTGAATAACGTCTCCATTTTCATTTAATACTTGAGTATCTGTATTAATTTTTACCCCACCCATTGTGTGGTGAATGATAGGTGAAATTTGAATAGCGTAGAATTTAGCTGTTGTAATTGGGTGTAATAAACTTGTACGTCCAATTGGATCATTTTGCGTTTCAACTGCCGTGTTATAAGCATCGATTGTTGTTTCTAGTGCTTTAGCATCTACATTGATTATTCCTGCTAATTCTTCTAGTGAATCAGCTTCAACAACAACACCGGCGTGAATATAATCTTCAATGGCATGTAAACCTTCGCGAATCACTTCATCAAAAACTAAGAAAGCTTCACTATCTTGTTGTTCTAAAATAGCGGCTGCAACGTTATCACGCGTCTCTAACTCATTGTAGAAACGTTCACCATTTTTGTTAACTAATATTGCCCCGTCTCCACGAACACCTTCTGTAATTAATAAACCTTGTGCGGGAACACCTGTTGGATGAATTTGAATTTGTTCAATATCAACTAATGCACCACCAGCCGTTTGAATTAATTTAATTCCATCACCTGTTGCCCCTGGATGATTTGTTGTGGCAAAGTCTTTGATTGCCGGGCGATACTTTTCAATCATTTCAGAGTTTGCTCCAAATCCACCTGTTGCAACAACTACTGCTGTTGTATTGATTGTGTATTCATTTGCTTCTTTATCTTTTACTTTAACACCCGATACGTTTCCTGACTCATCTGTTAAAAGTTCTGTTACTTCGTTCCATGTTCTAACGTCCACACCTTGATTGGATGCAGCTGTTTTTAATGTGCTAATAATGTCAGGCCCAACGGCTGCTCCACCAACTGGACGATGAATACGGTCATTTGTTGCGCCACCTGCTCGTGCTACTTCATTTAAATCGGCTCCTAAATCAATTAACCAATCAATTCCCTCATGCGCTTCATTTGCTAATTTTTCAACTAATGCTTGATCATTTAGGTCTTTTCCACCCTTCATTGTATCCGCAATCATTGTTTCAATACTATCTTCAATTCCTGCTTCTGCTTGAGGTGTTGATTCTGCTGCATTCATTCCACCTGTTGCTTTATTTGTATTTCCACCAACCATTGGCATTTTTTCTAATACAATAATATTCTCTACTCCTGCTTGACTGGCTTGAACGGCTGCTGATAATCCTGCTCCACCAGCTCCAACGACTACTAAATCAGCTGTTTGTGTTTCAATCGTTTGTTGTGTTTCAGAATTTTTTTCTGTTGTTGACTCATTTGCACACGCTATCAATGTTACTGCCGACATAGCCGCAACACCTAGTGTCATTAACTTTTTATAAGTTTTCATGTATACTCCTCCAGATAAATTAATCCACTTCTTTACAGTTACAGTGTATAAGTTTGTTAAAAAAAACACAATATTTTGGTCTTAAATATCTTTTTGGTCTTTTTGGTCATAAAAAAGGGATATATCTGATAACAAAATAACATTGTTATCAGATATATCCCTTTAAACTCTATTACCCGACTCTCTATTTTCGTTTTTGGTAAAGATGAATCGGTCTGCCTACTTTTCCATAGACACGTTGTAAGATAACTTCATTTTCATTCACCATATAATCAAGATACCGTCTGACAGTTACACGGGCAAGCCCCACATTTAAAGCAATAACTTCTGCTGTAAATCCTTCCTCACACGAATCAATAAATTGAATAATCTGTTGATAAGTATCTCTATTTAGCCCACTTCGTAACGGTTTTAATTTAATAGGTTCCGCAACAGCGGCTACTGGCTTTTTCATCCCTAATACGTATTTATCAATCATGTCTTGTTCTACATAATCTCGACTTTTTATTTGACACTGCCTGATTTTAAATTGATTCAGCGACTCTTGAAATCTAGCAAATGTAAACGGCTTGACCAAATAATCTATTGCTCCATATCTAAACGCCTCACCCACAGCATCCACCTTATTTTCAGCAGTAATCAAAATAACATCACATTTTAACTGCTTTTCTCGAATCCATTTTAACAGTTCTAACCCGCATCCGGATGGCATATACACATCTAATAATATTAAATCGACCTCATTGGCTAATAAAAAATGCTTCGCCTCATTAATATCTGCCACGGATGATACAATATTGAAATGTTCTAACTTCAGCACAAATTTCTCATTAATATTTCTAACCATTGGATCATCTTCGACTATCATAACTTTAATTGACATGACTATCCCTCCTAGAATTCTATTATCCATACTGTTTCTTCCTCATCAGATTCTACAAAGATATTTCCGTTAGCTTCTGTTACGATTTGATTAATATTAGATAAACCAAATCCTCGATTCATCCCCTTGGTACTATACCCAGCTTCAAATATAGCATCTATTTCTCCCTGTTCCATCTTGGGCCCATTATTAGACACTAGAATGGTTAACTTTTCATCTTCAGTAATCGAGACATATATTTCACCAGCTACTTGATCTTTCACAGCTTCAATAGCATTTTGAATTAAATTTCCAATGAGCGTGACAAGTGAAACTGAACAAACACCTTGCGGTAATGTCGTTAAGGTACAATTCGGATTAATATTCATTTTCACTTTTGACTCGCAAGCTGTACTGTATTTTCCTAGTAATAACGCAGCAATTGAAACTTCTTTAATTTGCTCTAAACTCATTAACACATCATTTCTCTGGTTAGTAATTGTCGTAATAAACTGAAGTGCTTGTTCATATTCTTCTAGGTAGATTAGACCTGAAATTGTATGTAATTTATTCATAAACTCATGATTTTGGGCTCGTAAATCAAAATTTAAATTTTTCGTAATGGCTAACTCCTGAATTAACATTTCAAACTCAGTAATCGGTTTAAAGGTGAGAATAGCTCCTACCACCTGATTTTTATCTTTAATAACAGAATAATTACTGATGACTTTAATCTCGTTATCTAGTGTTTGCTCAAAATTAAACAGCTGTGTTTCATGAGTTAAAACGTCATTAAAAATCATAACAATATTCTCATTTAATACGGTTACTTTTTCATTTAACACCTGCTCTGTTAAATTTAAGATAGTTCTTGCTGTTTCGTTTATAACTGAAATACGCCCTTGGTTATTAATAGCTATTAATCCGTCTGTAATATGATTTAAAATCACTTCACGTTCATTTAATAACATGGCAATTTCTTCTGGTTCTAACCCATAAATAGTTTGCTTAATATTTTGGGCTAATCTTTTTGCTATCAAATAACCTGCAACTAATAACCCAAAGATAACAGGCATGAGCGTCACCATATATTTAGCATATTCTTTTATTAAATTTTCTTTCAACACACCCACAATAACGACTCCGACTTGTTTTCCATTTAAATATATTGGTGCAAAAGCTTTTACCGTTCTCCCTAAAGGTCCCACACCTTCTTCTGTATAAATTTCACCCGTTTGAATGGCACGGTCGATATTATCATTTGAAAAGGGGTGTGCTACATATTCTTCATTAGGATGAGAATACCTAATTTTATTCATATCTGTCACAATAATAAATGCTACGTCCGTTGAGTTCCTTATTTTATCAATATATTGATTTAAGAATACTAATCCCTGCGGGGTAGCAACGTGTTCGATAATGATCGGATTATAAGATAAGGTGATGGCCATATCGATTAGCCCTTCTTCTGTTTTTTCACGTATCTTAATCGTTATCTGCGCCATTGAAAAAATCGTTAATAAACTTAACATCACAAGGATTATACTACTTACCATTGCGGTTATTTTTTTTTGTAATTTCATGATTATACTTCTTTCTTCGCCTCATATTTTCACATCATTATAACACACATCTTTTTTCCTTCTAGTATTTTCTCACGGTTTGCTTTAGTCTGATTTCAATAAATTAATACCTTTTATTTATTTACGATATCAAAAACAAGTGGTACTACTCCTAATAAAATAGACTAAAGTTTATTGGCAAAAACACTGTAAACTAGGCAAGAGTCAAACCCAAAACCCGAAGATTCTATATACTATTAATGTAGTTAGACACTATAACAAACGAAAGGATGTCAATTAAAATGACTAATAATGAAAGATGCTGTGGGATGCAGCCAACTATCCCAAATTGTTGTATGCAACCTGCTAAATGTACGCCTCCATGTGGGAGATATGACTCTTGTTGTCAAGTAGTAGAAAGACCAGTGTGCCAAACGGCTCAACACCATCACTTTAGTAAAGTTGAACATATCATGCCTGTTGTCTTTAAAAATGAACACTTCTATCACACACAACATGAGTATGTTGTAGATACGAAAGAATACGATGAAGCATTCGCGTATGATGAATATTTAGGTACGGTAGGACATTATACAAATATGGGTCAAATGCCTGTGGGACAAGCGCCAATGACTCAAAACCAAATGCCTATGTATCAAGGTCAAGCACCAATGGGGACTATGCCTATGAACCAAGGTCAAATGCCTATGGGGACTATGCCTATGAACCAAGGTCAAATGCCTATGGGGACTATGCCTATGAATCAAGGTCAAATGCCTATGGGAGCTATGCCTATGAATCAAGGTCAAATGCCTATGGGGACTATGCCTATGAACCAAGGTCAAAAACCTATGCACCAACAACAATACAATTGTCAATGTACTTGTAAATAATAATAACACTTATCGAGTGACTCCTTATAACATA
>JBOFCV010000517.1:0-5144 GCA_051646305.1 Turicibacter sp. | reverse complement strand
GTTGTGATTGCTGCTTCAACTGTCGTGGCTATTATTTTAGCTTTTGTTTGGCCGTTCGTACAAGGGCAATTAAATGCTTTTGGTCAATGGATTGCAACATCTAAAGATACAGCACCAGTTCTTGCCCCCTTTATCTATGGAGCAGGGGAGCGTTTATTATTACCATTTGGATTACATCATATGTTAACCATTCCAATGAACTATACAGAATTAGGTGGAATGTATGAAATACTAACAGGTCCTAATGCTGGATCAATCGTAGCAGGACAAGATCCACTTTGGTTAGCATGGATCACAGACTTAAATAATTTAAAAGCTGCAGGAGATACAGCAGCCTATGAAAGTTTATTAACATCAATTACACCGGCACGCTTTAAAGCTGGACAGGTTATTTTAAGTACGGCTTCTCTAATTGGGGTTGCCTTTGCAATGTACAAGAATGTGGATGTAGAAAAACGTGCCCAATATAAACCAATGTTCTTATCAGCAGCCTTAGCAGTCTTTTTAACAGGTGTTTCTGAGCCGATTGAGTTTATGTTTATGTTTATTTCACCTGTTTTATATGTGATCTATGCATTATTAGCAGGGGTTGCGTTCGCATTAGTCGATCTAGTTAATTTACGTGTTCATGCTTTTGGATCGATTGAATTAATCACTAGAATTCCAATGATGATTAATGCAGGATTAGGTGGAGATTTAATTAACTTCTTAATTGCATCTGTTGCCTTCTTCGGTGTGAATTTCGCGGTCTTCAATTTTGCAATTAAAAAATTAAATATTGCGACACCTGGTCGTAATGGAAATTATATTGATGATGAAGAAACATCTACATCATCAGCAAGTACGAATAAAGATGAGCAAGCGTCTACAATCATCGAATTATTAGGTGGACGTGCTAATATTGCGGACGTGGATGCATGTATGACTCGCTTGCGTGTGACAGTTAAAGATGCTGATTTAGTTTCTGAACAAGATAAATGGAAAGAAACTGGAGCTATTGGGTTAATTATTAAAGATAATGGTGTTCAAGCGATTTATGGACCAAAAGCAGATGTTATCAAATCAAATATTCAAGATATATTAGGTTTATAGGAGAATATCATATGAAATTATTAACCTTAAATTGTCACGCTTGGCAAGAAGCAAATCAAAGTGAAAAAATTAGACAGCTTGCTTATACGATCAAACAAAATGCTTATGACATCATCTGCCTTCAAGAAGTGAGTCAATTAATTGACAAGGATAATAGTTCAGATAAAGTTAAGAAGGACAACTATGTAGTTGTCCTTCTTAATGAATTATTAAAAATTGGTGTGTCAGATTATCAATTTTATTGGGATTTTGCTCATATAGGATTTGATACCTATGAAGAAGGCTTAGCTATCTTAACTAAATATGAAATTAAAGAGGTAATGTCACACTTTATTACGACAGGAACAGATACAACTAACTATAAAACTCGAAAAGTTGTAGGATTACAATTAAATGTTGAAAATCAGCTTGTTGATGTTTATTCTTGCCACACCGGATGGTGGGAAGACCAAGATGAACCGTTTACTATACAAATAGATAACTTAGTAAATGTACTGAATAAGGACCATATAAATATTGTGATGGGTGATTTTAATAATAGTGCCTTCATTCGTGAAGAAGGTTATGATTACTTAATTCAAAAAGGATTTATAGATACTTATGACTTAGCAATGAATAAAGACAGTGGTGTTACGGTTGGTGGAAAAATTGATGGTTGGGAAGAGAATAAAGAGGCATTACGCCTAGATTTAATTCTTGTCGATCAACCAGTATCTGTTAAATCATCAAATGTCATTTTTAACGGTGTTAATAAAGCGGTTGTATCTGATCACTTTGGTGTTGAAGTAGAACTTGAAGTACAATAAATATCCTAAAAAAGGGTAGCTGTGGCTTATAGTTAATCTTTATGGAGATGGATATAAAGATTTAGTTATGAGACGACAGGATTGAATAAAAAAAAGTACAAAAAAAGATGCCGATTAGATAATCAGGCATCTTTTTTTGTACTTTTTTGATTTATTGTTATTCAGCATCAGCGATAATATCGCGAACTTTTAAGTTAGCACGGCGATTATCTAATGGATTTTTATTGATATGTTGGACTTCTTGATTTTCACCTGGATTAGCTAGATAACGGTCAAGTAGTAAACGACCTTCTTCTGTATGAGCAACAGCATAGGGTTGACCATTCGAACGTTTTTGACAAACCCATGCTAATTTTTCAGTAATAACAGTGTTTAAGTCTTCAGCAGAAATTAGCGCTTTTGCATCAATTTTACCATATCTATTTTTTAAATGAACAGCAACGACATTATTTTCAAGCATTTCGTAATCATTCTGTTGTTTACGATTGAAGATTTCTAAATTAGATTTTTGATTATCTAATAAGTCACCATTTATATGCTTAATTGGCGCATTAGGACTTGTCCCTAAAACGACAGATTGTAAGCTGCGTTTAATAAATTTAACTTTACCGTTATTTTCTGTTTTTGTTGAACATTGTGCTAAGTAAGAGTTAAAATCTTTATGCCATTCAGCAAACCAGTTACCGCATTCTTTAACCGTTTCTAAATCTTCAAGATCAAATTTTGCAATAAGTTCTTTTCCTTTTTTATTTAGGATCGTCATATAAACTAATTGGTCTTCAATACGATATTCATTCTGTGTATTTTTATGTTCTTGATTAATCTTAAACACCTCTTTCTAAAATCATGTAACAAGTCATTATAACAAATTTTACACTAAATTACTACTATCCTTCTTATCATTTCCATACTAAGGATTATTATTTACTCAAAAAGTAAGACAATTGTGAATGTAACGATCAGATTCTTTAAGTAGGGAAGGACACTTCAGTATCATAGATCCATAAATGTCGCACCAGATAACCATTGTAGTGAGGAGTTGAACAGAATAGGGCGTAAGGAAAATGATGAAAAAATAGTGGGGAGGTTATGTGACATTTATGGGGTTACATATATTTCGTATATATAAGTCCAGATAAGTTTTTTACATTTGAAAAAATTTTATCAGGCCTATAAAATATCGTCGTATCAAGACATTCGTCATTTAAAAGTTGCTATGTACATGTACATTATTTATCTGTATATATATACAAATAAAAGATAATTATATGTTCTTGATGTATGTCGGAGTGTTGTTAAGGTATTGAATCACAAAAAAAAAGAGGTGTGCGTTTATAAAACGGCGACCTCTTTTTTATATTAAAAATTATTTAATTTGTGCTAAAGCTTCTTCAATAGCTGGTAAGTAAGCAGCAACTTTAATAGATACACCAGTTACAGCATCAGTGTGACCAGCATCATCAGAAATTGTTACTTTAGTAAGGTCGAAGTTGTTAGCAACAATAAATTCTTGAACCATATCCATTTGTTGGCTCCAGTTGAATTCTTCTCCTTCTTTCATTACATATTCACCAGCTTCAACTAATTCACGTTTCATAGTTCCATCTTCAGAACGAACATCTACTTTAACGTTTACAGGTTGCCCGTTATCAAATACTACATCAACAACAACCATATCAGTTTTTTCTGCATCATATAATACTTCAGCAGATTTAACACCTGTGAATCCTGTTTGTTCAACATTTCCAGCTTGAACATTTTCGATTAATTCTTGGATTCCTGTTAAGTAAGAAGCAACCTTAATAGATACTCCAGTTACTGAATCCGTGTTTCCAGCTTCAGTTGAAATGTTTACAGTGTTTACATCGAAGTTGTTAGCGATAATGAAGTCTTGAACCATGTCCATTTGTTGACTCCAGTTAAATTCTTCTCCTTCTTTCATCACGTAGTTTCCAGCTTCAACTAGAGCACGTTTGCTATCTCCGTTCATGATAACATCAACAGTTACATCAACAGGTTGACCGTTTTCGAAAGTTACTTCAGTTACGACTACATCAGATTTTTTACCTGTTGCATCGTATAGTCTTTCTAATTTTGCAGTCCCTGTGAATCCTTCTTCTTCTTTTGCATCTTCAACAGCTGGCGTTTCAACTGGTGCTTCTGTTGGTGTTTCAATTGGTGTTTCTGGAGTTTGTGTATCATTTCCTGAACAAGCTCCTAAGAATAATACTGCGGCTGCGAACGCGATTAAAAATTTTCCTCGTAACATGTTGTTACCCCCTATAAATCTGTATTTGTAAGTAATTACATGGTATATTTTATCAACTTGTTAAAAAATATACAATACTTTTTCGGTTTTTTGTGTAAATTATTACAATATGTGTAAAAAATAATATTTAAATAGTCTTTTGGACTTGATTACAGGCATACTCTAAAGCAGAAACAAGATTATTATTATTTTTCCCTCCACCTTGCGCTGAAGTTGCTGAACCACCTCCACGACCGTTAATGAGTGAAATTGAATCTTTTAGCAGGTTGCTCATGTTTAATTTCTTTAAATTAGGTGAACATTTGAAAATTAGGTTGGCACTATCTTCTTGAGTCGTGGCTAGAATAGCAACGACATGATCAAAGCTTGTTAATTTTGTTGCAAGTGTTGAAATTTGTTTGACATCCTGATTATCAAATACTAGATTGACAATACGAACTTGTTTACAAATAATCGCATTTTCTAAATAGTCTTGCACTTGGTAATCTAGTACGTCTTGATTCAGTTTTGTCGTAAGTGATGTTAATTGTTTAAGTTCTTGGACAACGGCATCTATTTTTTGTAATGCTGTTTGTTCATTACAATTAAGAGTTTGACAAATCGTATTTGAAAAAGAGGCTTTATTTAAATAATCATTCATAATACGTGATCCAGCTAAAAATTCTACACGTGTATTTTGACGGTTTTTTTCAGTGCGAGATATTTTTATACCTTGAACCTCAACTGTTGTTGCGGGATGAACACCACCACATGGATTTACGTCAAGCTCAGGAATGCGTACAATTCTTATCTCACCTTTTCCTTTTGGTAAATCTTTAAGTGATAATTTTTTTAATTCTGCTTTTGATGGATATAAAATTTCTACAGGTATTCTGTTAAATATGACTTGATTCGCCATTTGTTCAACTTCTTGTAATTGATTTTGAGTAAGAGGGATATCAATATCAATAGTACAGCGATCCTTACCTAGATGGAAA
>JBOFCV010000526.1:0-2480 GCA_051646305.1 Turicibacter sp. | reverse complement strand
AGTGTTTAAGCCAGAAACCATAATTCCAATTATTGAGAAGTCTAAATAAATTATGATAACAATTAATGTAAGAGCTCATGTGGGGTGCGAGGGAGCAGACATGTGGGTGGACAATATCGAAGTACAAGTGCCTAATGATTTTCATTTGTGGAGTGAAGAAAAACAAGATACTTACCTTTGCGGTACTGAAAGAGTAAGAAGGCAAATTGAATGCGGTGTTTACAATATAGAATTAGATGAGTGAATAACATCGTAAGAAAGGAAAGTTAATGATGAATATAAAAGTAATAAATGAAAAAGATGTTGCAAAAGTAAAGGTGATCGTATATATATTTAAAATAATCAATTTTCCGATAAAGATTATAGAGCTATCGTGCCTTCCATTTTTTGCGGTAGCTTACGTAATTCAAGATATATGTGCTTGTGTAAGAGAATTAAACAATTTTCTTTTAAGGAAATTAATAGCTAAATATTTATTTGAGAAAGGGAAAAAACAAAAATGAATAAAATTGATATTATAAAAAAATTATTACTTAGTTACAAACCACACTCTTTTATAAACTGGAATGGCGAGTTTATTCCAAATGAAAAGAGTGGGTGTTATTTTAAACTTAACTTTGATGAGAGGTTGAGTGAAAAAGAAATTAAGATACAAGTTCTTCACTATTTGAGCAGAGGCTATAAAGAAGAGCCTTATTATCATAATTTTAGAAATGTTGCTCATCAAACATTTATGAATAAAGCATTTAACGAATATTTAGGCACATCATTTACAAGTGATGAAATCAAAGAAATTTACACGAAGTTTGGAAATGGTTCAAACAAAGAGTTAGCACGTATCTTTTATGATAGCGGTTGTGATATTAATTTATTAAAAAACAAGGAGGAATATTAACGTGAAATTAACATTAGAGGAATACAAAAGATTTGAAAATTATAATCTTTTAGTTGAAATACATAAGGAAGAAGGTTTCATGTTTACACTTGATAATATTAAAATTGAAATTATTGACGATAAAATAATGGCTTCTCTTGATAGCGAGTTATTTTATTTAGAACCTTGGGACTGCACAGGCACTGCTATCAATCATCTTAAAAACGAGGTCATCCGAGAATTAATAAAGCAAATTGAAACAGAAAGTGAGGAAGATTAAATGAGTGAAATAACGATATTGGGGCAAAACGTTAAATACGGTTATAGAAGTAATGATGAAGTTATAAGTGCTGCCGAACTCATAAATGGTATATTTATAAACAATGAAGCACCGCATTCATACTATAAGTTTATAGCGGGCGAAGAGCCAATTGACCTTTCAAACTTCATAGCAACAGAAATATATCAAGATGATGAACAAAATATAATTATAGTTTACAAAATAAAAGGAGATGATGAAGATGAATAATTTTTGTGGAGTTGGTCGACTGACTAAAGATGTTGAAATCAAAAAAACTAATACTGGTAAAAGTGTAGCTAATTTTATTTTAGCAATTAATAATCAATTTAAAAAGGGAGAAGCAGACTTTATCAATTGTCAAGTATGGGAAAAGCAGGCAGAGAACTTAGCATTGTATTGCAACAAAGGCTCTTTAATTAGCGTTGAGGGAAGAATCCAAACTTCTAACTACATGGACAACAATAATAATAAAGTCTATAAAACTGAAATAATTTGCACTAACATAGGATATTTGGAGTTCAAAGGCGATCAAAACGCAGTGTCAAATACTATGAGCGATACAACATCTAACACCATGACTGATGAAATGCATAGGAACATTCAAAATAGCAAAAGCTTCTATATACCTAATGTGGTCAGTAGTGATTCAAACATATTAGCAGGGCTAGATGTATTAGATGATGAGTTACCATTTTAGTAACTTAAGAAAGGAACGATTAATTTGGACTATAGTATAAAGGCTGTTAAAAAGCACTTTAAGGATAATGGGATTTATTACACACCGCCCGAACTAGCTTTGTTCCTAAAGAGCTTGATAGATGTTGAGTATGAAGATGTATATGATCCTACTTGTGGGCGGGGCAATTTATTAGAAATCTTTCCTAATAATGTAAAAAAATATGGACAAGAGTTAAATGAAATTGAATATAAAGTAGCTTGTGATAAATTAATTAACTTCAAAGGGGCGTGGGGCGATACTTTAAAGCATCCCTCATTTATGAACCGACAATTTGATTTAATTATTGCTAACCCACCATTCTCAATTCCATGGGATGTCAACGAAACAGATATTAGGTTTAAAGATGCGGGTACAATTCCAACAAAAAGCAAGGCAGATTTTGTATTTATATTTCACTGCTTGCACTTATTAAAAAGTAGTGGTATGGCTATAATCCTTTGCCACCCTGGAGTTTGCTATAGGGGTAACAGAGAGCATAAATTAAGGAAGTACTTAGTTGATAATAACTTTATAGAAAAAGTCATATCTGTCGAGGGTAACACTTTTGCAGACACGGCAATACCTAC
>JBOFCV010000493.1:0-2717 GCA_051646305.1 Turicibacter sp. | reverse complement strand
TTATGTCACAATCTTGATCAGCTTTAATCTCGATTTGAGTAAAAAACAACTCCTGGTATTTAAATGAGACTAACCGTTTAAAAGTGATTTGAACTTGTTTATTCTGTGAAGTTGCCAGTGTTACATGGCGAACATGAATGCCTTGCTCTAAATCAAGATATCGCTCATATTTAGAAACTTTACAGTCAAATAAAGAAAATGCTTCCCCATCAATAAAAATTTTCGTTGTCTGCCCATCGATGACAGGTACTAACGTTTCGTTTATTTCGGCAAATCCAAAAGCCTTTTCTCCATACGCAATATCGTGAATATCATAAAATCCATTTATGATGGTTCGCTGATTTGTCCAAAAATCTGATGGATACCCTTCTTCAAAACAGGAACGAATACCTAGATACCCATTTCCTAAGAAGTGAGTACTCTCATATTTAGCTAATGAACTTGAATCTAAATCGCTTGCATATAATCGCATAATGATCCTCCACTTAGGTTATTTATGACATTCAGTGTTAATTGAGAAGTTGATGTTAATCGAACATCTGGATTCGCCACATCAAGTGTATCATTACCTACCGCAATGGCTATCATTCCTGCTGCTTTAATGGCCTTTATTCCGGCAACGGCATCCTCTATCCCTATGCACTCCTCAATTAAAACACCTGCAAGCTTAGCTCCCTCTATGAATATATCGGGACTTGGCTTTCCTTTTTCAAGCGTGGTTGGATCTACAATCACATTAAATTTATTGTAAATCCCTAAGTTTTTCAAAATGGTTGGTGCATTTTTTGATGCAGAACAAACAACTCGTTGGATCTCTTTATTTTCTAGCTCTTCTAATAACGGTTCAATTCCTTCAAGGATGTCATACTTAGTTATCTGGGTAATCAATTGAAGGTAATGATTATTTTTATCCATTAATGCCTTTTCAAATTGTTCTGGTGTTAACGTCACACCTCCATGTTCTAAAATTCGGTTTAAAGAGCTCACACGGTCGATTCCTTTTAAGTTTTCATTAAATTGTTCATCCATCTCAATCCCAAACGTTTTAGCACATGCCTTCCATGCTTTATAGTGGTAATGTGCTGTATCGGTAATAATTCCATCTAAGTCGAACAATACTGCTTTTACGCTCATAGCTCTCCCTCCCCAATCCTTTTTCATATATTTATTTCACCTGTTATTTTAAATAACAATACTGGCACCTGATCCGCTAACATATAGTCTTAAAAAATGATGTATGATCCTATTTTACTGCCCCTGCCATAACCCCTTTTATAATATACTTTTGTGCAAAGATATAGAAAATGACCACAGGAATAATGGATAAAACTAACCCAGCCATCGCTAAATTCCATTGGATTGTAAATTCCCCGAAGAAATAGAATGTTGATAATGGAATCGTTCTTAGATCTGGATCAAGTAATACAAGAGATGGTAATAAGTAGTCATTCCAAATCCAAATGATATTAAGAATTGCAACTGTCATTGTGATTGGTTTAAGTGTTGGAAAAACTATTTTCCAAAATGTTTGCCACTTGTTACAACCATCAAGCATAGCAGCTTCTTCTAAAGAAATTGGAACACTTTTAATAAATCCATGATAAAGAAAGACGGACATACTAACTCCAAATCCGACATACATGAAGATTAAACCTAGATGATTATCAATCATACTAAATCCTAAACTAGGAATTTCCCATTTACTCATATATTGAACCAATGGAATCATAACCGATTGGAATGGAATAAGCATCGTTCCTACAAACATAAATAAAATAATATTTGATATTTTATTTTTCATTCGAACTAACATCCAGGCTGTCATTGATGAACAGACGATAATTAGTAGTACACTAACAACCGTTACAAATAATGAATTTGTAAATGCACTTAAGAAATTCATCTTTTCAATAGCTTTTAAATAATATTCAAAATTTAATGACTCTGGTAACCCCATTGTATCTGTAAAAACTTCTTTACGTCCTTTGAATGAATTGACAATCATAATATAAATAGGGAACATGACTGCTATTCCACATAACCATGCCATTATTTCTAATATGAGGGTTTTAATTGTATATTTTCTCATTACATTTCAACCTCCCTTTTCTTAGTAATAGACACTTGAATCACTGTTACAGCCATAATTAAAACAAAGAAAATGATAGCTTTTGCCTGCGCAACACCATACTGGTCATAACTAAAGGCTGTATTAAATACATTCATTGTAATTAGTTCTGTCGTTCCGTAAGGTCCCCCACCTGTTAACGATAAGTTTGTATCATATTGTTTAAATCCATTTGATAACGTTAAAAATAAACTAATTGTAAATGCCGGCATAATTAAAGGTAACTTAATAAATCTTAATTGCTGTAATTTACTGCAACCATCCATATCAGCTGCCTCTAATACTTCGTCTGAAATACTTTGTAATGAGGCGATATAAATAATCATCACATACCCTGCCATTTGCCAAGCACCAACGACTACTAATGCCCAAAAAGCCATTTTAGGATCATCTAACCAATTAAAGAAGATAGTTGATCCGTCTAACATTTCACCAATCTGAACAAAGAACTTCGTGAAAATAAATTGCCAGATGAATCCTAAGATTAATCCTCCTATTAAGTTAGGTAAAAAGAAAATTGATCTTAAAAAGTTTCTACTCTTAATCTTTGATGTTACTAAAAGGGCCATTGCTAACCCAATGATATTAA
>JBOFCV010000522.1:0-4336 GCA_051646305.1 Turicibacter sp. | reverse complement strand
ATGACATCATTTTTATGAATAAAGAAGCGGTTAACATACTTACGTTAGCTAATGAGATAAAGTTCAACTTGTTAACAGAGGAAGATAAAAAACTCACAGCAGCTAGTCAAAAAATAATTTATGAAGAGAATGTTCACCATTTTGATAAAAATCTAGATAAAACTAATAAGATTTGTTTATGGTCAGAAGAAGATGTTTTTATAAAAATAAGGGATGTCTTTCTCGAAGGAAAGAGTCAACTAGCTCAAAGTTTTCCTTTTGAATCACGTTATTATTATGAAATAATTCAAAGTAAATGTAATAAAGGGGAGGCTATTCTTGAGTTATGTCACGACTTGCATATACCTATTGAAGAAACAATGGCTTTCGGAGATGGGCTAAATGATATAGACATGCTAAAAGTAGTTGGAACAGCAATTGGGATAGAAAGTGGAAATAAAGAAATTTTTAAGTATGTTTCCTCTATTTGTGAGGAACCCATGAAAGATGGAATTTATTTAGAATTAAAGAGAAGAAATGTAATATAGAAGGAGAGTTAAAAAGATGGAAAAACAGTGGTGGCAAAAAGAAATTGTGTATCAGATATATCCTAAAAGTTTTAATGATAGTAATCATGATGGAATTGGAGATATTAAAGGAATAACTGAGAAACTTGGATACTTAAAAAATTTAGGTGTTACGATGCTTTGGATTTGTCCGATTTATAAATCACCTATGGATGATAATGGTTATGACATTTCTGATTATTTTGATTTAGCACCTGAATTTGGAACAATGGAAGATTTAGATGAGCTTATCGAAAATGCTAATGCATGTGGAATTAAGATTATTTTAGATTTAGTTATTAATCATACGTCTGACGAACATAAGTGGTTTGAAGAAGCGATTAGTAATCCTGAAAGTAAGTACCATGATTATTATATCTTTAAAGAAGGAAAAGAAGTTCCTAATAACTGGCGTTCTGTTTTTGGTGGAAGCGTTTGGGAGAAGGTAGAAGGACGAGATGAATATTATTTCCATGCTTTTGGTAAGAAACAACCGGATTTAAATTGGGAAAATGAAGAAGTGCGTCAAACTTTATATGATATGGTTAATTATTGGTTAGAAAAGGGGATTTCAGGATTTAGAATCGATGCCATTACATTTATAAAAAAGGATTTAACATATAAAAGTTTGGAAGCTGATGGTGTGGATGGATTAGTAAAATGCACAAAAACTTCTAGAAATCAGAAAGGAATAGAGAAGTTTTTACATGAACTAAAAAAAGAAACATTTGATAAACATAATTGCGTGACCGTTGCTGAAGCACCAGGTGTTGCTTACGATGAACTTGACGATTTTATTGGTCAATCTGGATATTTCTCGATGATATTTGATTTTAAATATGCTGATCTTGATGTAGCTTCAGGTAGTGAGTGGTTCAAAAGAATCCCTTGGACAGTGAAAGATTTAAGAGATAGAATTATGGCCAGTCAACTAGCTATTCAAAAGTATGGATGGGGTGCTAACTTCATTGAAAATCATGATCAACCTAGATCAACAACGAAGTATTTGTTAGGCGAAGAAAAGAATCTGGACGCCATCAAAATGCTAGGGGCTATGTATTTTTTATTAAGAGGTACACCATTTATTTATCAAGGACAAGAGCTTGGAATGACAAACTTTGAAAGAAATTCAATTGATGAATTTAATGATATATCGAGTATAGACCAATATTATCGATCGATTGAGGAGGGGCTTACTGAACAAGAAGCGTTAAACATTATAAATCTTAGAAGTCGTGATAATTCAAGAACGCCATTTCCTTGGAATGATTCAACCAATGGTGGTTTTTCAACTTCAACCCCTTGGCTTGGTATGATTGAAAATTATACTGAAATAAATGCACAGGCTCAAGTGTCACACGTGGGGAGTATCTATGAATTTTATAAAAATATGATTGATTTCAGACAGAATAGTAAGTATTCAGATTGCTTAATCTATGGGGATATTCAGCCAATTGAGACAAAAAATGATGAGCTAATCGCGTATACGAGACAGCTAAATGATGAAATCATCTATTGTTATTTCAATTTTAGTCAACAAGAAATCTTTGAACCATTGGCAACAGACACTAAAAATATTATATTTAATAATCTTGATCAAGATGAAACGAATGAAGAGGGAATAGTCTTAAAGCCAAATCAAGCATTATTAGTAACTGTTAAAGCGTAGAGAGAAGAGGGTTAATGATGAGTTCTAAATATTTAGATATTGCTAAAGAAATTATTCGAGTTGTAGGTAAAGATAATATTGTTTCTGCTACACACTGTGCCACGAGATTGCGTCTTGTTGTAAAGGATCAGAGTCTTATTAATAATGAAGAAGTTGAAAAAATTAGTGAAGTAAAAGGGGTTTTCTTTACATCTGGTCAGTATCAAATCATTTTAGGAACAGGTATTGTCAATAAGGTTTATGCTGAAATTGAAATGTTAGAATTAAAAACGTTGAGTAAACAAGAGCAAGATGCCGTTGTAAAAGACAATGAAAAAGGAATTAAGAGGTTAATGAGGACATTAGCAGATATATTTGTCCCGATTATTCCAATCATAGCGGCGACTGGACTTTTCTTAGGTCTTAAAGGTGTTATATTTAATGACTCTATTCTAGAGTTATTCGGGATGTCATCAGCACTCATACCTGAAGCTGTCCAAGTTTTAGTATCTGTTTTGACGGATACTGCATTTGCTTTTTTACCTGCTATCATTTGTTGGTCAGCTTTTAATGTTTTTGGAGGGACTCCTGTTATTGGAATCACGATTGGTTTGATGCTAGTATCTCCAATCTTACCTAATGCCTACGCGGTAGCAGACCCAAATAGTGGAATTGAAGCTTTGAGAATATTAGGTATTCCGATAGTGGGGTGTCAAGGAAGTGTTATTACGGCAATCGTTGCTGGGTTCTTAGGTTCGGGTATTGAAAAGAAATTAAGAAAAGTTATGCCAAATGTTCTTGATTTAATATTTACACCGTTTCTTGTTATGTTAATTATGTTAATTGTGATATTCCTAGGTATTGGGCCTATGATGCATGTGATTGAACTTGGGATGGTAGGTGTGATTGAAAATTTAATTCAGTTACCGTTTGGGATTGGGGGATTAGCTATTGGTATTATTTATCCCTTATCTGTTTTAACAGGACTACACCATACCTTTGTGATGATAGAAACTTCATTACTTGCGAATACAGGTTTTAATCCACTTATTACATTATGTGCAATGTATGGGTTCGCTAATGTTGGAATCTGTTTAGCATTTGCACTACGAGTCAAAAAACAAAGTGTTAGAGCAACAAGTATTGGTGCGATGCTATCGCAGTTATTTGGAATTAGTGAACCCGCGTTGTTTGGTGTATTAATTCGCTATAAATTTAAACCTTTATATGTGACGCTAATCACATCTGGGTTAGGTGCTGCCTGTTTATCAATTTTTGAGATTAAATCTAATTCATATGGTTTAGCAGTGGTTCCCTCATATCTAATGTACATTTATGAAGGTCGTCAATTATTATTCTATACCCTGATATCATTAGGTGTTGTCGCACTAGCCTTTATATTAGCTTGTTTATTTGCTATTCCTAAGGAACTTACAATAGAGGATAATTCAACAACTGTGTAACAAATAGGTTGAAGAGATTAGCATCATCCGCGCAACATAAGCGTTCATTTAATAACACGCAACTGCTTTACATTTTTTATTTCATGAATTAGATGAGACTAAGGGGATAACGGTTAGCAGCGATTAGTAGGGGATGTATGAGATAACTCGTTAGAAATAAAAAGTCATTAAGGGGAAAAAAATTCCCTTTAATGACTTTTTTATTGGCTCTGTTAGACTTTATTGTTGTTATACAAGAATATTTAAATTAACTAATAACAAAAAGAGTTCAAACCAATTATAGGAATGAACTCTTTTTATATTAACGTTTTTTAATTAAACTGATTTTCGTGTAATGGCCCAAATACAAATAAGACTTCCTGATAAGAAGAACGATGCCATTAAATAAAATGCTTTTTCTGGGTCAAACTCACTTGTAGACCCGTAAGCATCTTGCGATATAATCTCTGTTGAAAGAATCGTTCCAATAGGATAAGCAAATAAAATCAATAGTATCCCAATAATAAAAACTGCTACATTTTTATGTTCCACAATAAAGGTTTTAATAATCTCAAAATTGGGTACTCCATTTAATTCATTATTCATTATAAATCCCCCATACTAATTCTTAGAGTTATTATACACTAAATGGTTATATTTAACAATTATTTAATGTGTGATAAGTTACCTGTATAACACTT
>JBOFCV010000436.1:0-4427 GCA_051646305.1 Turicibacter sp. | reverse complement strand
AGACACCCCCTTACTGCTTAGTAAGGAAGTGCCTCTACGACTTCATTGTAAACGATATTATTTATTCACCAACACCATTTGACAAAGAGCCAAAATAAAAAAAGAGTTCTTTCGAACTCGTTAGTATCTTTAGTATGGTGCGCCCAAGAGGAGTCGAACCCCTAACCTTTTGATCCGTAGTCAAACGCTCTATCCAATTGAGCTATGGGCGCATTTTCATGTTGTAGTTAATAAGCTATTGTCTAAACAACTTCATTAATAGTATGAGCATATTTTTATTTTATATACACAATAATTAATTTATTTGTTCATGGTGCGGCCGAGAGGACTCGAACCTCCACAGGATTACTCCCACCAGCCCCTCAAGCTGGCGCGTCTACCATTCCGCCACGACCGCATTATACGGTACTGCATCATGTTTTTACACAATAGACTATTTATATGGAGCGGGTGAAGAGAATCGAACTCTCACAGTCAGCTTGGAAGGCTGAAGTTCTACCATTAAACTACACCCGCTTTTAATATGGTCGGGAAGACAGGATTCGAACCTGCGACCCCCTGGTCCCAAACCAGGTGCTCTACCAAGCTGAGCCACTTCCCGTTAACTAAGAATTTCTTAGTAATAATATTATATCCTTTTAAAAACAAATTATACATTGTTTTTAATGGCGGTCCAGACGGGGGTCGAACCCGCGATCTCCTGCGTGACAGGCAGGCATGTTAACCACTACACCACTGGACCTTGTAAATGTTTATTTTAATAATGGTGACCCGTACGGGATTCGAACCCGTGTATGCATGCGTGAAAGGCATGTGTGTTAAACCGCTTCACCAACGGGCCTCGTTGGTTTTTAAATTAATTATGGCGGTCCAGACGGGGGTCGAACCCGCGATCTCCTGCGTGACAGGCAGGCATGTTAACCACTACACCACTGGACCTTATAAATGTTTGTTTTAATAATGGTGACCCGTACGGGATTCGAACCCGTGTATGCATGCGTGAAAGGCATGTGTGTTAAACCGCTTCACCAACGGGCCAAGTAAATTTGGCGAAATAAAAAACATCCTCAGATGTTTATCGTCCTAAACATTCATTATAATTAATTAAAATGGCGGAGCAGGAGGGATTTGAACCCTCGCACCGGTTGCCCGATCTATACCCTTAGCAGGGGCACCTCTTCAGCCACTTGAGTACTGCTCCATTTTGTTTTTTTTGTTGCCGTCCCTGACGACTTTTATATAATATCATGTGTGACAAAAAGAGTCAACAACTTTTCGAAACTTTTTTTCTTTTTTAAAAAAATACTTTTAAACACTACATTTAAATGTAAATAAGGGATAGCATCTCTATATAAAAAGAGCTATCCCGATAATCTACTATAATCCTTATTTATTTAACCTTCTCCCATTTCCTCATATGAGAATAAGGGTTAAACGCCCATTCATGACGTCCATCATATTTATACAACCCAAAATGTAAATGCGGTGGAAACTTTCCACTTGTTCCTTCTTTTCCGTACCCCGTACTTCCAACATACCCAATCACTTGTCCTGGTTCAACAATATCTCCTGCTTGCAAGTTTCCTTCAAATCCTTGTAAATGTGCGTAATATTGATACGTATTGTATATATCACGTATTCCGATTCTATACCCTCCGAAATCATTCCATCCGACTATTTCAATTACACCATAGGCCGTTGATAATACAGGGGTTGAATAGCTTGCAAAAACATCTATTCCTTCATGTGATCGACTTCCCCCCCATCCTCTTGCTGCCCCGTAGTTATCTTGATAGCTATAGTCTGAACGTTTTGCTACTGGAAATGACCGTTTATCTAATGTTATTGTTTCGTATTGTTTAAATAAACTAGCAATTTCTTTAACAATGGTAGAAGCTTGTTCATTTTGATAATAGGATTCTACTGCTTTTTCAAAATCATCATATTCTAATAAATAATTTACCATCGTATATAAAACATCTTGTTCATCATTAATATCTATTAATCCATCATCATTTCCATCCTTACCAATTCCACCAAATAAATTTATAGTTAAACTATTTTTATCATAATGAATTGGGTTTTCTGGACCAGACCAAATATCGTTAGGAAAACACATTGATACTATTTCATATTTAAATGTACATTCTTCACGGAACTTTACTGTATTTCGTTCATATTGATCAACCGCTGCAATCTGATACCACGGAACACCTGATGAAAATTCAAACTCTTTATACAGCTGCATCCTTTTGCTATCTATATTTTCCTCAGATGACGCTTGAATAAATATAACCGTGCTAAAAACTAGCAACACAATTAAACTAACGGATATTATCTTTTTCATCTCTTCACCTACTTTCTTATCTTATAAATTTCCATTCTCTTAACAATTTATTCAATTTAATTAAAAATCATGACTTTTTATATCATGAATCTTCACTTCTACTATTATTCGTCTACGTACTCAGAATTTTCAGACTTTAATTCTTATATATATTTATTTATATTTTACTCAAAAAAAACCGTCTCAACATGAGACGGCTAATTCTTGCTATTTATAATCAGAAATTACATTTAACCCGAGCTTTGATGCTAATTCATATGCTTCTTCCATCGCCCAATCATAAACATCTCTCGGTGAATGAGCATCTGCATTTATTAACACAGGTAAATTCATAGCAGCTACTTTAATCCAAAACTTCTCATGAGGGTATGGATATCTTTTTCCATCCACAAATTCTTGAATTCCTCTTCTTAATCCATTTGCATTTAGTTCAAGAGGTACATTAAATTCTTTCGCCCCTTCAATTATCAAATTACAGGCTAATTCACAATTTTCATCCCAAGCGAAATTATTTAAAAAAATAACATCTGGATGAGCAACAAAAGCAAAATACCCTGATTTCATTCCTTCAACAACTGTCAATGCATAAGCAACATACTGCTCTGTATTATCTAATACATAGATATTTGTAAATTCATTTTCCCCTGAAACATAAATATGTTGTCCAAAAGCTAAATAATCAAATCCTTCATTTAATAACTTCTCATAATATGAACATTGTGAAGGATCATATTCTATTTCTAATCCAATTCGAAGTTCAATTTCATCTTTATATTTTTCTTTTAAAACTTTCATCGAATCTAAATATTCACCTAACTGAGCATATTGCATTCTTAATCCATCACGATTATCTGGAAAAGGTGCATGATCTGAAAAACCAAAAACTTTCATTCCACCTTTAATTGCAGCTTCAACAAACTCATAATCTTCTCCACCAGCATGTAGACAACGCGCCGTATGAGTATGGAAATTTGATTGTATCATGTTAACTCCCCCTTACATAAATTCAAATTAATTATAACGCTTTCTTACTTATACATCAAGGTGTGGCAAGTAAAGTAAGATGACAGCTTAAATTTTTAGGCTTCACTTATATTTAGTCTCATTTTATAATCAAACACTTATTCTTACTTTTAAACTTACAGAGTGATGATACTTTATTTTATAAAAATAGGACGATAACATTAACTTTCAAAATTAATGCTATCGTCCTATTTTTTATTTAGTCTGTTCCAAATATCCACACCTGCAGTATTAGAAAACTAATACTAAAGAAAAAACTAAAATTCACCATGATAAAACCAATTTTCTGATTATATTTTTCATATACATAATAGCAACCAAAAGCAACAATTCCCCAAAATAAAATAAATCCTAAAGTCATTCCAATGCCACTAATAATAAGTTGAATAATCGTAATAATTGAAATGAGCCCAAGCTCTACTTGTAGCCAACGTTTTTTCCCATTAAAGAATGGTCCTTTTAATTTAAATAAGATAAAAAATAACGCAATAAATAAGATTAATATAAGAATGGTCATAACAACACCTACTTTTAAAAGTTTATAACTTTATTATAGCAATATATGTTAAAAGATAACAGGTGAATCACCGATAATTTAAAGGCTATATAATATAGAAAGAAAAATTTCTAATTATATAGCCTTATTTGTATAGTAATTGGGAATAAATATAATGCGGTTACTCATTTGCTTTTTCGATGATTAACTCTTTAATTTCTATAAGTATTAGTTAGTTTATCCACATCACCGATTTGGATCATAAAACTATAGCATTTTATACTTGATTGACCTTTTGATAAACTGGTATTTTATTGAATTAGTTTCTTAGAAATTTTTGTTTAACTTCCTACATATTTAACCAATTGCAAACATTAACTCAGCTTCAACTGCTATTCGGTCGCCAACCTTTGCTACGGCGCGGCCAATTCCAATACTTCCTCTGACTTTTGTTAGTTCTGTTTCTAATGTTAAAACATCACCAGGAATAACTTTATGTCTAAACTTTGCGGATTTAATTCCTGCAAAATAAGCTAATTTGCCTTTGTTTTCTTCAAGACT
>JBOFCV010000434.1:0-14049 GCA_051646305.1 Turicibacter sp. | reverse complement strand
AAAGATTGCTGGTTTTGATTTTCCAAAATCTAATTCTTCTGCCGTATCCCCCATTAATTTCGTTAATTCTTCATTTACGATTTTAATGACTGCTTGTCCTGGTGTTAAACTTTTTAGTACCGTTTCTCCGATTGCCTTTTCTTTTACTTCGTTAATAAATTCTCGTGTCACTTTAATATTAACATCGGCCTCAAGTAAAGCTAGGCGTACTTCGCGCATCATAATGTCAACATCTTGTTCTGTTAATTTCCCTTTACGCGATACCTTCTTTATCGCAGACTGTAATCGTTCTGATAATGTTTCAAATGCCATAATTCCTACCTCCTAGTCAAGTAATTGTAATTCTTCAATTAATTTTATAACGGATTCATCCTGTACAAGCTGATGAATTTTCTCTATTAAATTAAATCTTGCTTCTCGATTTTGAACCACTTTAAGTTTTGTTTCATAATCCTCAAGCAATTTTTGGGTACGTTTGATATTATCAAAAACTGCATTACGGCTTATATTATACTCATCTGCAATTTCACTTAATGACAAATCATCGAAATAATATAACTCAAAATATTCTTTCTGCTTTTTAGTTAATAAATCTTGATATGTGTCATATAATTCTGTTACACGATTTACTTTTTCTAGCATAACCTCGCGCCCCCTATCTTTCTAACTACTTTGATAGCTCACATAGGTTAGATTAACAAATTAATATCAATGTTCTTGTTTATTCTTCTTCAAATAAATCGGCAAACAACCCATAGATATACTGTTCAATATCAAAATGAACTAAGTCTTCTGCTTTTTCACCAAGCCCTACAAATTTGATTGGAATTCCTATTTCATTTCGAATTGCAAGCACGATTCCACCCTTAGCTGTTCCATCAAGTTTTGTTAAAATAACACCACTTACATCTGTCGCATCTAAAAACGCCTTCGCTTGACTCATCCCATTTTGACCCGTTGTCGCATCAATCACAAGTAACGTATCATGAGGTGCACCCGGAACCTCACGTTCAATCACACGTTTAATTTTTTCCAACTCTTTCATTAAGTTCACTTTATTTTGCAAGCGTCCCGCTGTATCACATAGTAATACATCAACTTTTCGTTCTTTTGCTTCCTTAATGGCATCATACATAACAGCTGATGGATCAGATCCTTCGCTTAACGCTACAACATCAACACCGACGCGATCTCCCCATACTTGTAACTGCTCAATTGCACCTGCACGGAATGTATCCCCTGCTGCTAATAACACAGATTTACCTTTTCCTTTTAATTGATGAGCAATTTTTGCAATCGAAGTTGTTTTACCAACACCATTAACACCCACAAATAAAATAACCGTTAATCCTTCTTTATTCATACGAAGATTTGAGTTAACAATTTCACCTTTTACGTAGATTTCAAACAATTTATCCACCATTAAACGTTGCAACTCTTTTGGATCTGTTACATTGTGTTCTTTAACTGTTTCTTTTAGTTGATCAATAAAATCAACTACGGTTTGAACACCAATATCTGCCGTTATGAAAATTTCTTCTAATTCATCAAATAATTCTTCATTAACATTACTATAACTTGAAAAAACAGCTTGTAATTGTGTTAGCAAGTTACCTCTTGTTTTTTTCATTCCTTCTTTATAATGTTGTTGTGCTTTTAATTCAGTTTCTGATATTTGTTTTTTACCACCTAACATAGACTTTAAACGGTTAAACAATCCCATAACATTCACCTCGATTTATATATTAAATGTTTATACATGATAGTCTACTTCTACTTTAACACATTTTAATTGTGCGTGCCATTATTTTTCTTTATCCAAATAATCGTTAACATTATCCATTCGAACAGACACTAATTTAGTCACCCCACGCTCTTGCATGGTAACCCCATATAAGACATCAGCTTTTTCCATCGTTCCTTTACGGTGTGTAATAACAATGAACTGTGTTTGTGTACTAAATGCCTTTAAATAGTTTGCGTAGCGTGTAACATTTGCCTCATCTAATGCGGCTTCAACCTCATCGAGAATACAGAAAGGCACCGTACGAATTTTTAAGATAGAGAATAATAATGCAATTGAGGTTAGAGCTTTTTGACCACCCGATAATAAATTAGACGTTTTCAATTTAGTCCCCGGTGGTTGAGCAATAATATCAACCCCTGTATTTAAGAGATCATGTGGATCTGTTAACACTAAATCCGCATGTCCACCACCAAATAATTGTTTAAAGATACCTACAAATTCAGCACGGACAAGATCAAAGGTTTCTTTAAACTTAGCTGTCATTTCTTGATCCATCTCATTAATTGTTAATTCTAACGTTCCTTTTGCTTCTACTAAATCCGCCTGTTGCTCAATTAAAAATTCATAACGTTCTTTCACGCGATTATATTCTGTAATAGCGGCAACGTTTATTTCACCTAATGATGAAATTTGACCTTTTAAACTCCTAATTTTATGTTTACTTTCTTCTACCGTTCCACGAAGTGGGAAGTTTTCACATGCATAATCAAACGTCATTTGATGTTCTTCTTCTAATTTTTTAATCATCATATCCATTTCAACGTCAACTTTACCCATTGAAACATCTAATTGATTCATCGTTTCACTCATTTTTTGATGCACTTTATGACTTTCTCGGACTTCTCGTTCTAATGCTTCAACTTCTTGAGATACTTTAGCTAATGCCAATCGTTGATCCTGAATTTGCGTGATGATATTTTCACGTTGTTCTTTTTGATCTTCAATCTGAGTATCTAGATCAATGACATCATCATCATTAAGCATTAGAGCTTCTTCATTTTGGGCTAAACGTTCTAACAATTTAGCTAACTTATCAGTTGCCTCTGAAGCATTTAGAGATAATCGCTGTAAATTAAATTTTTTATTTGTTAGATCAGTTTCTAATTTAGCAACTGAAACTTTAAGTTCTGTTATTTGTTGTAACAATACATTCTTTGTCTCTTCTTGTTGCTCAAGCTGTTCTTCTAATTCAGTGACCAATTCATGATGGATTTTTATTTTTTCTTCTAACTCGATTCGTCTTTCAGCTAATTGATTATTTTCATCAATTAATTGTTTGTATTCTGCTTCATGTTCACGGCGTTCAATACGTAAAATAGACTCACGCTCATTTAAGCTCTTCGCACGATATTCAAAGGCTAATTTCTGTTGATTTACTTCAGCCATTTTTTCTTTTAGCGTTTCGCCAGCACTTTGCAACTTAGCCAATTGCTTTTCAGACGTTTTAAATTTAACACCTAACGCCTCTTGGTTTACCTTTGAGGTATTAAGTTGTTCATTTAACTCATGAATTCGTTTTTGACATTCTTCAATTTCATTTTTCGCACGTAATAACGACGATCCTTGACGTTTTACAGCTCCACCTGTCATTGATCCCCCAGCATTAATCACATCACCTTCTAGCGTAACAATACGGAAGCGGTGATTTAATTTTTTCGCTAAGAATTTGGCCACATTTAAATCTTTTGCAACGATAATATTTCCTAATAGATTTTCAACAATATGACGATATCTTTCGTCATAACTAACCAATTGTGACGCAACACCGACCACATCTTTTTCATTGCGTAGCGTGTTAAGAACATCATTAGAAACTAATCGTGATTTAATAATATTTAGCGGTAAAAATGTCGCACGTCCTGCATGATTTTTCTTCAAATAATCAATAGCTTGCTTCGCACTATCATCAGACGTCGTCACAATTTGTTGCATCATCGGTCCTAATACAACATCCATGGCTAACTCTAAATCCTTAGGGACTGAAACTAACTCCGCAATCGCGCCTTCAATTCCTGAGATATGCTTTTGTTCACGGGCCTTTAAGATTTTTTTAACACCCTCGTTGAATCCTGAGAAATCTTTTTGAGCATCTTCAAGCCATTGTAAACGTTGCTTCATTTTGTCAACTTGATGCATCGTTTGATTCGTCACCACAACTTCGCAATCATAGTCTTTTTTCTCAAGTTGATGTTGTTTCAATACCGTCTGATACTCCTCGCGTTTAGCACGCAATTTTTCTTCAATCGCTTCATAGTCTTTTAAGAAAGTGGTTTGATCGGCCTCTAATTGTTGTGCGTCAACTTGAAGTTTTTCCTCATCAGTTTTGATGCGCTCAAGTGTAAGTTCAGTTCGCTTCAGTTGTTGATTTACTGATATATACTGATTCTTAACACTTGATTGTTCATTTAACTCATCAAAATAAAGTTGACGCTTTTGAACTAACTCACTTCGGAGATTTTCTTCTAAATGTTGATAATCATTCGTTAATGAATTTAATTCAGTTTGTTTTAAATTTAACGTCTGTTCAATGCTTGTCACATCTTCTTGAGCCATTTTAAGTTCGGCAGACGTTTGGTCAATATTTTTTTCTAAAAAAGCTTGTTGCTCTGCTAATTCATCTTTATTTGAGATGGCATTTTTATGACGTTCTTTTAAGACATCACGCTTTCCTTGGAGCATCTGAATTAATTCTGCTGCCTCAACGAGATCATTTTGTAACTTCTCGACGTGTTGTTCTTGTGTTTGATGCTCTTTTTTTAGCGCATCCATTTTTCTTTCGTCATTTGAAATCTTAGCATTTAGACTTAAATTTTCAAATTCGATTTCTTTACGATTCTTCTTTGAATTCACTAATTGATCATTTAAATTTTTAACATCGTATGCTAAAACGCTTATTTCAGACTCATCAAGTTCTTTTTTAAACTCAACGTACTTTTGTGCTTTTTCAGCCTGACGTCTCAAAGGTTCAACTTGATCTTCTAATTCATAGATGATATCTTGCACACGATCTAAATTATCCTTCGTAGACTCAAGTTTTCGTGTCGCTTCTTTTTTACGCATCTTATATTTCAAAACACCAGCCGCTTCTTCAATAATGACGCGTCGCTCATCTGTTTTTGCTTCGACAATAGCTTTAACCTTATCCTGCGAGATAATTGATAATGAATCATGACCAATTCCGGTATCCATGATTAAATCAACAACATCTTTTAATCGGACCTTTTGTTTATTTATTAAGTACTCACTATCACCCGTACGATAAACACGTCGAGTAATACTAACCTCTTCATAATCAATGGGTAAACTGCTACAAGTATTGTCTAAAACAAGTGTAACTTCTGCAAAGTTTAGGGGTTTACGTGTTGATGTCCCCGCAAAAATAATATCCTCCATTTTGCCTCCACGTAGACTTTTAGCAGACTGCTCACCTAGAACCCAACGAATAGAATCGGAAATATTACTTTTCCCTGACCCATTAGGACCTACAACGGCAGTGACACCTTTTTCAAACTCTACGACTGTTTTATCGGCAAAGGACTTAAAACCAATGGTTTCAATTCTTTTTAAATACATATTCGATTCACCTTTATCTTCTTTTCTATATCATATCTATTATACCGAAAGTACTAAGCAAAATAAAGAAACTTTAATATTTAGCACCTGATTAACCTATTCTTTATCATTCTTTTCTCTGTTTCTATTCACCGCTTTCCTCTCTAGTCGTCGTATTAAGATAAAATATCGACGCTTTACACACTATTTCCCTATTACTATCTTATTATTTTTTACATACTTTCAGTTACGCGCGTTCCTACGATACCTATCAAAAAAAACCAAATCAATACCGCATGTTGAGACGGCTTTGATTTGGTTAACATTCAAATGTTGTAAAATCAATCCACTTTAGATCTGGACGTTTTTGTTTGAGTTCATGTACAAGTCGATAAATTGCTAAATCTTTTTGTTTTGCTTCAATCATGACATCAAAATCAGAATTAATAGACTTGGCTAAATCTATAAACCCAAGAAATTCATCGACCTCTAAATAATCAGAATGGCGACGATCATTTATAAATTCTTTCGGACTTGAAAAATGAATTTTAGGTGGAACCAGTTGATTATCCCATGTTTTAAAAATTGCTGGTAGCAGCTCCTTAAGACATTCTCCCTCATGATAGCAATTATGATGGTGAACATCGAGTACCATTGGAATCCTTAGTTGTTGACAGAGGCCCAAAACATCAGATGCAGAAAAAACTTTATCGTCATTTTCAATAATCAATGAACGCTGCATAGCAGGAGATAATTTATAAAAATTATCAATAAACCGTGTAATAGCCGCTTCCTTCCCGCCTGCTTTCCCACCTACATGAAGGACCATTTTTCCATCATTAATATGGAATAAGTTATACAAATCAAGCTGATGTTGTAAAGTATCAATCGTTGCCTTCACAACTTGATCATTTACACTATTTAATACATTAAATTGATCGGGATGTGCATCGACTCGCATTTTACTTTGAAAAATGATTTCACCTACTCTTTCACATTGCTTTTTTATATACGGACTATAATCCCATAAAACATCTTTATGTGTAGCAAGTGGAATAAGTTTTGATGTCATCCGATAAAAATGAATATCATGCTCTCTATTATATTCTAGTACTTTAATTAGCGCTTCTAGATTTGATTGCGTTACCTTTTTCAGTAAATTTATCTGATCTATTTCTGAACTCAGCGATGAATATTTTTTATATGTAACTGGTGACGATGTCGTCATTCCTTCTAGTTTCAATGCAATAGCAACATATCCTAATCTAACTTTCATATCCTACCTCACTTATTTTAGCTAGTTTTAGTCTGTCCTTTTTAAATTATTCTATGTACCTGAAAAACTTTGAAGTATCAACGAAGAGATTATAGCTTTACATGTGTCTAAAACAATGACCATTAATAGATTAAAACTTTTTGATGTGATACCACCTTTGCGGTGTTCTATCTGTGAACGTGTCATTCTAATTTTATAATAGAATACGCTTAACAGTCTTCTTTTGACTCGATTTCCATCATTCTATCACTCCTCTTGGCTACGACTAGACAACTTAAAATAAGAATTAATAAGAACATGACCACTGAACCTAAAACAAATCCCAAAATGAATGTCATAAAATGTACCTCCAGTTCCAATTTTGGTTATTATATGTAATTTAGTATAAAAAAACCCTCGAAATGATTAAAACATCTCAAAGGGTCAGTAAATCCTATTTTATTAGAATAAATCTAATCGTTGTTCTTTAACTTGACGATCTGCACGTGAAGCAGCAACTAAACAACTTAAGACTAAGACTAAGGTAAACGTAATAATCGAACCACTCACAACACCAAACCAAAACATATAAATTCCTCCTTGAATTTTAATACTTCATCTATATTTTTTATTTCCCTAAATACGAAGTTGAATCGTTAAAACTTTTTGAACACCACTTACTAAACTTCTTTTATAATATGGTTTATTTTCACAAATTTACGTGTGGCAACTAAGTTTTCTCTTTATGTTCTAAGTATAATAAATAATTCACTCGAAGTCTAATATAACTTTGTCGAATATTGGTGACAAAAAATACACCAAACACACCCTAAAATTTTATAAATACTCGTAACGCATTGCAAATTTTCAAATCCCCCATTAAAACGAGCGAAAGAAAGATAAACTTTTAGTCACGCCCCCCTTACCTCTTGATCAATTAGCACGGATATGTTTGAGCTGCTAAATAAGAGATAAAATCAAAAAAGAGATAATAAGTCTATGTCAACTTATTATCTCTTTTTTGATTTCATATCACGCTGACGTTTTTTAAAAAATCATCCAGGGTCTTTTTTATTTATCTCGGTAGGTATGTTTTTACAGTTTTCTATCTATATTCTGCAAACAAATTGATTCCCTTATCTATCATTCATCATTTTTTTTAGTTGTGATATTTTATTAAGTAACTCCGTACCGTCTAACAGTGTTAGGTTATTACGTTTGGCGAACTCAAAAACTTCATCCGTATACGATGTCGTTGTTAGTAAAATCGCCTCATCAGCTTGTACATTAAAGTCATTTTTAATTCCAAAGAATTCTCTAACCTGTTCAATACTAACCTTTTCACCTTCAAGTTCAATAAACGATTCCACGTCTCCTTTAAAATCAGTACACGGCTTTTGCTTAAACCATTTTAAAATCATTTTAGTTCCCTGATGCCACATCAACAAATGAAATCCCTGACCATTCTTATAAGGGGTTACTTCTATACTCTCCACCCCTTCAAGCTTATATAAATCTACAATCAATTGATTGAAATCATCATCATTCATTTTATAGAGCGTCTCCAGATGGTCCTTCTTTAAAAGACTCAACCTAATTTGTTCGTTCTTTTCACGAATAGTTTCAAGTTGGGCCCTATGTTGCACCTGCTTCACCTTAATATATAACAAAGTCCCGACCGTAACAGCTAGTATAACCAAATACCAATTCCACATGCTCCATCCAACTACACGATCTGACCAGCCATAAAAAAAGTTAAACACGGTTATGGCAATGACAATATATCCAATATTATTTATTATTTTTCCCATTTATATCACCTATAGTTGTTATGGTGAAATTTCAAAGTTTTAGTCATACATGCTTTAGTTTTTATCAAATTTACTTCCACATCAATCTTAATTATGATTATAAAAAAAGTTCGCCCTCATATGCCACACATACGGTTCGAACTTTTTATTTTACTTATCGGATTCGCTTACCAAATGGCATTAAGGCCAGTCCTGCTAATTTTAAACTTTGAATCGCAAATGGAATTCCGATAATCGTGATCGCTAAAAATGCTGCTGAAATCAAGTTTGCGATTGCAATTTCTAATCCACCAAAAATAAGCCATAAGAGATTTAACAACACGGTTCCTGTTCCATCCTCAACTGTCACGACCTCTTTCCCAAATGGTGCAAGCTGTAATTTCGCTAATTTAAAACACTGTTTTCCAACAGGTATTCCAACTATTGTTAAACACCAGAGACACCCAAAGAACCACCAAATAATGGCTTGGACAAATCCTCCAAAAATAAACCACAGTAAATTACCTAAACAACTCACCCAACCCCAACCTTTCTTCGACTCTATCTTTAAATTTAACCATTCTAATAACGGAAAAAATTTAAATACGTGCCACCCTAGCTTTCTACCTACCTGCTTCAGTTATTAAAATTGAAAACAAATACGACTTATCTAGTTTATCATATGTTTCAAGCAAGCAAAAGAATAGATAGCTTCCACTATTTTCTATTTTTTTATAAAAAAATGATGCCTTTTGAGTGACTGAAGAATAGCCACTAAGACATCACTAATTTTTTTATTTCATAATTTTTCTTATTAACTTTACTTTATCTTTATAGGGTGGAAAAACTAAGGAAAGATTTAGCTTAGTCGAGCGCTTAACAATACTTTTAGCATAGGTGAACGTTTCGAAACTATACTTTCCATGATACTGCCCCATTCCTGAGGGTCCAACACCTCCAAATGGTAATACCGATGAAGCAACATGTGTAATAGTATCATTCACACATCCACCACCAAATGAGAAGTTCGTGATAATTTTTTCACTAAACGTTTTATTTTCCGAGAACACATAGAGCGCCAATGGTTTAGGATGGGCTTTGAGATGATATTGAATATCTTCATATGTTTTATATTTAATAAGCGGCAGAATCGGACCAAACAATTCATCTTCCATCACTCTATCATCTAATGTTACATCAGCTAACAAGGTCGGAGCGATATATCGGCTTCCTGCCTCTATCTCTCCACCAAAAATAATTTTAGCTTGATCGTGCTCTAAAATCTGTACTAAACGATTCATGTGATGGTCACTTACAATCCGACCAAAGTCGCTACTATTTTTTATATCACTTCCGTAGAATACTTGAATAGTAGACTTCAATTGATCCACAAATGCATCATAAACTTTTTCATGAACTAACGCATAATCTGGGGCAACACACGTTTGACCTGCATTTGAAAACTTCCCCCATGCCACACGATTGGCTGCAATTTTTAAGTTTGCAGTTTCATCGATTATAACAGGTGATTTTCCACCCAACTCAAGTGTAATCGGCGTCAAATAGTGACTCGCTTTCTCCATTACTATTTTCCCAACACGTACACTCCCAGTAAAGAAAATATAATCAAAGGGTAAATCAAGCAAGGCGCTATTCACGGTATAATCTCCCGTCACCACTGCAATATAGTCATCTGCAAACAAATCTCGTAAAAGTTTAACTAAGATACGTTCTGTCTGTGGTGCAAATTCAGATGGCTTAATAATCACAGTATTTCCGCCCGCGATAGCACCAATTAACGGTTCAATAACTAATTGAAATGGGTAATTAAACGGACCAATGATAAGGACTGATCCGTATGCTGCACGATAGATCATTGACTTCCCTGGCATTTGTGCAACACTCGTTTTTACAGTTATAGGCTTAGCCCACTTCTTAAGAGAAGAAATGGTTGTTTTAATCGAATCATAAATAAATCCAATCTCAGTTGTGTACGCTTCAAACTCACTTTTTCCTAAATCCAAATTTAATGCTTCAATAATTTCAGATTCATGTGTTTTAATACCTGATTTCAATCGGCGTAACACTTCAATACGTTTCTTTATACTAATTGTCCCTTGATTTCCTAACCACTCTTTTTGAACATTTAATAAGACTTCATACTGATCCATATCATCCCATCCCCTTATTTACTTGAGCGTTTTTGTTTTTTTGATGATTTTCCATTTGATTGTTTAATGTTAATATACACGCCTGCTAAAATTGTACAAATAACAGCAATAACAGAAACTAATAAGAAACCATACTCATTATTTTGGAATGGAACCGGTACATTCATCCCCCAAAAACTTGAAACCACAGTTGGAATAGCAATAATAACTGATACCACTGTTAAAAACTTCATCACAATATTTAAATTATTTGAAATAACTGAGGCAAACACGTCCATATTGCTACTTAAGATATTACTATATATTTTTGACATATCGATGGCCTGTCTGTTCTCAACAATAACATCCTCTAATAAATCATGTTCAAACGTATCACGTTTTTCAAGCTTCAACAAGCGTTCTAAAACAATTTGGTTAGAGCGCAATGACGAGGACATATACACAAGAGATTTTTGTAAATCTAGCATTTCAATCAATTCTTTATTTTTGGTAGAAATCCTCATTGATTTCTCAACCTTAGTACTTTTACGTTCAATGATACGTAAATACCCTAAGTATAAAATTGAAATATTATATAAAATCTGATATAAGTAAGCATTTAAATCACTACTCACCGGTAATCGACGTTTATTAAATACATTTAGTTGTTTGGTACATAAAGTAATTAATGTATTTTCGGTTTTAACCAGTCCCAATGGAACCGTTGAATAAAAACTATCTTCTTCATATGAAACAGGAACATCAACGATAATCATCATGTAATTATCTTCAAATTCAACACGTGAACGTTCCTCTTCATCCAACGCTGCTACAATCGTTTCAAAATCTAATTGATGAAGTTTTGATAACCTTGCAACTTCTTCATGTGTTGGGTTAATAAGATTGACCCATTCATAGTTGCTACTTTTTAGTGCTGCTCGAAAATTTTGTTCATTTTTCAAAAGACTTCACCTCACACATCTCATTTATTCAGCTTATTTTTATCTCTAACTCATCGTAATCATGAAATAATTAAACGTTATAGTTTTGTTAGATTTTACTATCTTTCTTCCAAAGTTTTAATTAGAGTTTCTTACTAAATTGACTCACCTCCACTTTTTACCTAACAAAAAGCAGATGATTTATCCTAAAGACTTGGGTAACACCCATAAAACCTAACAAATCCAATTTAATAATTATTTAGCCCTTTTCTACTAGGGGTTAAAAAAACAACGACATTTCATTCATCAAAAGTCATTAAAACTGATTCTATTTTATTTTACATAAATTATCCACTTATATACCTCTTAAGTATACATCTTTAGCCATTAAATAACTACCATCGACCTTAATTTTTTTATTGATATTACACTTAACAAAAAATCCCAAAAATAGGGTATTTTAAAAATCATTCTCTGTTTAGAGCTTGAATGATAACAACTATATCAGATTTTAAAATGAGGAGGGTCCTAGAACCTCACTCTATTATTACAAATATAGTTTTTTTTTATTTTCAAGTAATCATTTTCACCTTACTGTGCAAAATCTATATTTTCTTCAGACACATCTTTCTTTTTATACAATCTGGAAAGAAATATTACTTAACAATCTCTAATTATTCCTTTATAATTAAAAATAAAATGAGACTATTAAAAGGGAGGGGTTCACAATGATGAATGAAAAAAGAGTACCCGAGGTCACAAGTAATCTTCGCAAAAACTTTGTACGTGTACCCGATGTTATACGAAATGCTAGTGGCATTCGAATTTTTGGAAAAAGACTTAAATCATTTATTTTCACAACTGATGTTGCGATTATAAAAAATACAAATGCTGATGCCGTTATTGCAGTTTACCCATTCACACCACAGCCAACGATTACACAAGCTATCATGTCCGTTTCAGATATTCCTGTTATGTGTGGGGTCGGAGGAGGACTAACCCACGGCACACGTTCTGCAAATATTGCATTGCATGCCGAATTCCAAGGCGCAATTGCAGTTGTTTTGAATGCACCCACCCCAATTGAAACTATTTCATACGTTAAAGAATCAATAGATATTCCTGTTGTTATCACTATCGTTTCAGAATTAACTGATGTTAAAGAAAAAATGGAGGCTGGCGCTGATATTATTAATGTTAGTGGTGGTGCAAATACAGCTGCTATTGTTCGAAAGATTAGAAAAGAATTCCCTCACGTTCCCATCATGGCAACTGGTGGTCCAACTAATGAATCCATCTTGGAAACTATTGCGGCTGGTGCAAATGCGATCACCTATACACCTCCTACAAATGGTGAATTATTCCGTGTAAAAATGGAACATTACCGCGAGCTTGAAAATACAGCTCATCAACACTTAGATAAATAAATCAAAAAGCTACTCAAATGAGTAGCTTTTTTTGATGATTTTAGTCTTATTTATTTTGAACGATTAAAGACATCTTTACTAATTTGGTTCTCTGAATGTCCAACAACCATCGCTGCTGTTAACGTCCCATTAACATTAATCATCGTACGCCCCATATCTAATATTGGATCAATGGCAAGAATTCCTGCTGCTAATGGGAAATAAGCACCCATTCCCATTCCAGAAATAACAACTGATACAGCAACTGTTGCTGTTCCAGGTAAACCAGCAATACCTATTGATCCTAATGCAATAACTAAAACTAGCATGACATAAAAACTTAAATCCATCGTTGTTCCTGACATATTTGCAAGCATCACAGCTACTAGAGCAGGATAAATCCCAGCACATCCGTTCATTCCACCATTAGCCCCTAAACTTCCAACAAAGGTTGCCGTTCCATTATCAAGACCGACTTTATCAGTTAACGTCTCAATAGTTACAGGTAAAGTTCCAAGGCTTGAACGTGATGTAAAAGCTAAAACTAACGCATCTAATACATTCATGACATATTTGATTGGATTGTATCCATTAATTGAAATAATTACTAAATGAATAATAAACATAATTCCCACTGAAACGTATAGGGCAATGATAAAGTCAATGACTTCATATAGCGCAGCCATCCCGCGCCCTGCAATCGTATTGGCAAGTAATGCAATGACCGCGTACGGCATCCATTTGATAACAGTCATTGCCACACTTAAAATCACTTTATAAAAAGCTTCAACTAAATCTATAAATGGTTTAACCACATCAAAGTATTTTTTCGTTTGACGTTTCGTTGCAATTCCTAAAAATGCCGCAAAAATAACAACAGCAACGACATTTGCATCTGCCATGGCTTTAACTGGATTAGCAGGAATTAAACCACGCAGTGTATCAACGACCGACGTGATTTCTTTTAAAGCAACTTCACCTTCCATCACATTTGTTCCAATCCCAAGCTTAAAGAAGTTAGCAACTAAAATTCCAACAACCGCGGCAATCGCTGTTGTTCCGATTAAAGTTCCTAATGTTTTTCCTGTTAATCGACCTAAGTTAGCACTGTCTTGCATGTTAATAATAACACGAATAATTGAAACAAA
>JBOFCV010000421.1:0-14997 GCA_051646305.1 Turicibacter sp. | reverse complement strand
TATATATAGTTTTAGATTATTTTAAATCTAAATAATCATCGTATGTACACATTTTATCCATAATTGTACCGTCTTCTTTGATTTCAATAATACGGTTAGCAATTGTTTGAAGTAATTGGTGGTCATGAGATGCAAAGATTAAGTTACTTGTATAATCTCTTAAACCATTATTAACGGCTGTAATTGACTCTAAGTCTAAATGGTTGGTCGGTTGATCAAGCATTAGGAAGTTAGCATTCGTTAACATCATACGAGATAACATACAACGAACTTTTTCTCCCCCTGATAAAACGTTAGCTTGTTTTAAAGCTTCTTCACCAGAGAATAACATACGTCCTAAGAATCCACGAACATAACTTTCAGTTTGATCATCAGAATATTGACGTAACCAGTCAACTAATGATAATTCACAACCATTGAAGAATTCAGAGTTATCTTTAGGGAAGTAAGCATTTTTGATTGTTACACCAAATTTGAATGTTCCACTATCTGGTTCCATTTCACCAGCTAAGATTTTAAATAATGTTGTGATTCCAATTTCATTGTGTCCAACTAAGGCAATTTTATCGTCTTTAGAAACCATGAAGCTTACGTTATCTAAAACTTTAACCCCATCAATTGTTTTAGTAATTCCATCAACCATTAAGATGTCATTTCCAACTTCACGATCTGGTTTGAATCCAACGAATGGATAACGACGAGATGAAGGTTCTAAATCATCTAAAGAAATTTTATCTAAAGATTTTTTACGAGATGTTGCTTGTTTAGATTTAGAAGCATTCGCAGAGAAACGTGCGATAAAGTCTTGTAATTCTTTAATTTTTTCTTCTTTTTTCTTGTTAGCTTCTTTTGCTAAACGGTTTAATAAAGCACTTGATTCATACCAGAAATCATAGTTCCCAGCGAATAATTTAATTTTACCGTAGTCAACGTCACAAATATTTGTACACACTTTGTTTAAGAAGTGACGGTCATGGGATACGACAATAACAGTACCCTCGAAGTTAATTAAGAATTCCTCTAACCAGTTAATAGACTTGATGTCTAAGTGGTTGGTAGGCTCATCGAGAATTAAAATTCCAGGTTGACCGAATAAGGCTTGAGCAAGTAATACTTTAATTTTTTCAGAACCAGGTAATTCTGACATTTTTTTATAATGAAGATCAGCAGCAATTCCTAAACCTTGTAATAAAGAAGCAGCATCTGATTCAGCTTCCCATCCGTTTAAGTCAGCAAATTCACCTTCAAGTTCAGCAGCAGCAATTCCATCTTCTTCACTGAAGTCTTCTTTACAATATAATGCATTTTTAAGTTGAGTGATCTCGAATAGACGCTCATTTCCACGAATAACAGTTTCTAAAACTTCTAAATCATCATATTGGTAATGATCCTGTTTTAAAACTGACATACGGATATCTTTAGGATAGCTAACATGACCTGTATTAGCATCAACTTCCCCTGATAATACTTTTAAAAATGTAGATTTCCCAGCACCGTTTGCTCCGATAACTCCGTAGCAGTTACCCGGTGTGAATTTTAAGTTAACTTCTTCAAATAATTTCTTGTCTCCATAACGTAAACCGATATTTGATACTGTAAGCATTAAAAACACCTCCATATAATATGTCTTGAAACATTATAACATATTTTCAATGTTGTTACATTCGAATTATTATTGGCAATTACATGATATCTAACACAAGTTACAAAAATTTAAATTTAAAAGACATATCTTCATGAAATGTCAGATAAAGTATTGAAATGTCAAAAATTTAGTTTAAATAAAATGTTAGTTATTCATGATAATGTACATAATAATCGTGTGGGTTAAAATTTAAATATCATGACTTAAGTAAAATGATACGTTAGACAATTTTTAAAAATAAGATAATTATTTTAAATTTAGAAAGGTCTAACATTATATATACAGATATATTTGGAGATAGGAGAAAGAAAATTAGATTGAGGTAGAAAGGTTAAAATGTACTAACTTTTTAGCTATATATAATGATGGATATATTCTAATCAATATGACGCTCTTTTTAAGTGATATATAATAATAACCCCGTAGATAGATGAATATAAAAAAATTGATAAATTTAATGTAATCGACAAACTTTGCGCTAGATAAATGCTATAATAATTAATTGTGTGTTGCACTAATGTCAAAAGTATTGTATAATTAGTGGACCACTTAAATTACTAAGTATACTAGACGCAGTCGTAAGTGACCGGTTCATTTACGTTTTTTTGTGTTTAAAATAGATTTAAATAAGAAAGGAATCACAAAATGACTCAAACAACTCAAAAAACATTTAAAGACCTTGGATTATCTCCAATGGTATTAAAAGCAATCGAAGAGATTGGTTATGTAACACCATCTCCAATTCAAGCAGAGGCTATTCCAGTTGTAGTATCAGGAAAAGATATTATTGGACAAGCACAAACAGGAACAGGTAAAACTGCAGCATTCATGTTACCAATCCTTGAGCGTATCGACCCAAGTTCTCGTAACGTACAAGCATTAGTTTTATGTCCAACACGTGAATTAGCAGTTCAGGTTCATGCTGAATCAACTAAATTCGCTCGTTTCTCAAAAGATATTCAAATCTTATCAATCTACGGAGGTTCTTCTTATGATCCTCAAATCCGTGCCCTTAAAAAAGGAGTACAAATCGTAGTTGGTACACCAGGACGTGTAATGGACCACTTACGTCGTGGAACTTTAAAATTAGATAACATTAAAATGTTAGTTTTAGATGAAGCTGATGAAATGTTAAACATGGGATTCAAAGATGATATCGAAGAAATTTTAGAAAAAACACCATCTAACCGTCAAACAGTAATGTTCTCGGCTACAATGGCTCGTGAAATCCAAAATATCGCTCGTAACTACCAAAAAGATCCTCAAATCATTAAAGTAGTTTCAGAAGAGTTATCAAATAAAAAAATCGACCAATACTTCGTTGAAGTTAAACGTCATGACCGTCTTCAAGCAATGATCCGTTGCATCGATTCAATGGGATTAACTTCATCTATCGTCTTCACTAATACAAAACGTGAAGTTGATGATTTAGTTTCTAAATTACAAGAAGAAGGTTACGTAACTGAAGGTTTACACGGAGATTTAAAACAAGCTCAACGTGACCGCGTTATGAATAGCTTCCGTCGTAAAAATGTTAATATCTTAGTTGCAACTGATATCGCTGCTCGTGGTATCGACGTTTCTAACGTTGAAGCTGTATTCAACTACGATATTCCATTAAATGAAGAAAACTACGTTCACCGTATCGGACGTACTGGACGTGCAGGTTCTGCAGGTATGTCAATTACTTTCGTATTCGGAAAAGATATGTTCCGTATCCGTCGTATTGAAGATTATACAAAATCTAAAATGACAAAAATGCCAGTTCCTTCAGTTGCTGAAATTCAATCTAAACGTACAACAAACATCGTTGATGAAGTTGTTGCTGGATTAGAAAATGCTGATTTCACTGCTGAAAACAAATTAATCGAAGAAATCGTTGCTAAAGGATTCTCTGTTGAGCAAATCGCTGCTGGATTACTTCGCTTAAAAGTTGGACAAAGTACGAAAAAATACACTGAAATTGAAGATGCAGCTGCAGCTCCAAAATCAAAAGGACTTCGTCGTAATGAAGTTCGCGTATTCGTAAACGTTGGTAACAAACAAAAAGTTAAAGCAAAAGATATCGTTGCTATGATTACTAAAAAATCAGATATTCCTGCTCGTGCAGTTGGAGATATCGATATTTATAAAAAATTCTCATTCATTAATGTTGATAAAGCACATGCTAACAACATCGTACGTAAATTAAACACTAAAGTTATCGCTGGTAAACCAGTTCAAGCAGAAAAAACAACTGCTTCTACTCCAATGCCAACTGATATGAGCCGTTAATTATAAATATTTCGTAAGAAATTTTAATATATATTGAGAAAAATCCTCTTTTTAGAGGATTTTTTTCGTGATACTAAGACTAGAAAATAAAAGAAGAATAAGTAAAATCAGTGAATAATAAGATTGATATTACATAAATTTTCCTTTTTATTCTAATTTTAAAGTGCTAAAATAAGATATTATATGAGTAGGAAAGGGAGTAACGTGGAGTGGCAAAAAAATTAAAACCCAAATTATTTTCGGTAATGAAGACTTATTCAATGGATCAATTTATCAAAGATATTATAGCAGGGCTAATAGTAGCAATTATCGCCCTACCTTTATCAATTGCCTTGGCTATTTCTTCAGGAGTGACACCTGAAGTTGGATTATATACAGCCATTGTTGCAGGATTTTTCATCTCTCTTTTAGGTGGAAGTCGTGTTCAGATTGGTGGTCCGAGTGCAACGTTCATGGTTGTTGTTTATGGCGTTATAGCTTTACATGGGATGGAAGGTTTAATTATCACGACCATCTTGGCAGGAATTATATTAATTTTAATGGGAATCTTCAAATTAGGAAGTGCAATTAAATATATACCGTATCCAATTACCATAGGGTTTACGAGTGGGATTGCGGTTACCATTTTTAGTTCTCAGATTAAAGATTTCTTTGGTCTTAATATTGGAGATGTTCCAATTGAATTTTTTGAAAAGTGGACACTTTATTTCCAGTCACTAGATACAACACATGTTTTAACGCTATTAATGGGAATCCTAGCACTTGCGATTTTAATTGTTTGGCCTAAAATTAATCGTAAAATCCCCGGATCTTTGATCGCAATTATTGTGACAACTGTTTTAGTTGCAGTTTTTAATTTAGATATTGCGACAATCGGTAGTAAATATCCAGACCTTTCAGCTGGCGTTCCAGTATTTAATATGCCACATTTTACATGGGCTAAGATTCAGGTGTTAATTCAACCGGCATTCACGATTGCGTTTTTATGTTCAGTTGAATCGTTATTATCAGCTGTCGTGTCTGACGGGATGATTGGTAGTAAGCACCGTTCAAATATGGAACTAATTGCGGAAGGTGTAGCAAACATTGCCTCAGGTTTATTTGGCGGAATGCCTGCTACGGGTGCGATTGCACGTACAGTTGCCAACATAAAAAATGGGGGTAGAACTCCAATCGCCGGAATTGTTCATGCTATTACGTTGCTACTAATTTTAGTGTTCTTAATGCCGCTTGTAAAATTAATTCCACTTACAACACTTGCTGCTATTTTGATTATGGTATCTTATAATATGAGTGAGTGGAGAATGTTTAGAAGCTTACTTAAAGCACCTAAGAGTGATATTACTGTTTTATTAACGACATTTATTTTGACAGTTGTCTTTGATTTAGCGCTTGCGATTTCTGTTGGAATGGTTTTAGCCTCATTTTTATTTATGAAACGTATGATGGATGTCACGGATATTCAAGGAATTGTGAAGGATTCATCTGAGGATGATGATGAACTTCAATCAATGGATGAGTCGGTAAGAAGTATTATTTCTGATGAAGTCTTAATTTATGAAGTGAATGGGCCGTTCTTCTTTGGTGCTGCGGATAAATTCTTGAGTTCGATTCAATCGCTTCAAGGTCCTTCAAAGGTTTTGATTATTCGAATGCGTTATGTACCGGTGATAGATGCAACGGCATTGCATGCTCTTCATATGTTGTATGATAATTGTGTTAAAGATCATACCGTTCTTGTGCTTTCAGAGGTTCAAGATAAACCATATAAAGTCATTAAGAATCTAGGATTCTTTAAGTTCTTGGGTAAAGAGAATGTATGTAGAGATTTTGATGCTGCTGTTGAACGAGCAAAAGAAATTATTAAGTAATTTAAAATATTTAGTGACTGTTAAATTCAGTTACTAAAGCAAAAAAGAGGATCTATGAAATCAGACTTTTTAAGTCGATTTGGATAGATCTTCTTTTTTTTTGTTAATTTGGTATTTTACAAAGTGTTTTTAGCCATAGAAAAAAGATTCAAAATAGGAGTAGTCTCATTTTGAATCTTTTTTCTTAGGTAAATCTTACTTTAGTTTTAAGTGAAAATCACGCAGTATAGGATTAAGGTCCAATGGGCCATTATAGGGGTGAGACCTAGAATGTTACTATTGATGCGTTGAATTTAACAATCCAGGATTTTTATTTTTTTTCGTCCATGAAGAAATAGCGTTCGTGGCTGAAGTGATCTTGAATCGTAACAAGTGTTTCTCCGAAGCGTTGGAAGTGGACGACTTCACGTTCTCTTAAATAGGCGAGAACTTTTTTAACGTCTTCGTCCGTTGCTAAATCTAATAGATGCTCATAACCCGCGCGTGCTTTTTGTTCCGCTGCTAGATTGGCAGTTAAGTCTGCAACTGGATCCCCAGTTACGGCAATATATCCAGCGTTCCAAGGAACACCATCTGGATTAGCAGGATATATTCCAAATCCGTGATTTGTATAAGATGTTTCGAAACCAGCTTCTTCAATTTCTTTTTTAGTTGCACCATGTGTTAATTGATAAACAAGTGCAGAAACAATTTCAAGATGTCCAAGTTCTTCTGTTCCGATATCTGTTAAAATTGCTTTTGATTGGCCAGTTGGCATCGCATAGCGTTGATTTAAATACTCCATTGAAGCACTTAATTCTCCGTCAGCACCACCTAAAGCGGCTAAAATACATTTTGCCATTTTTAAATCTCGCTTTTTAATGTCTACAGGTACTTGTAATTTTTTTTCATAAACCCACATTTAGGCTACCTCCTTATTGTCGTTCCCAAGGCCATGGGTCTTGAGTCCAATTGTATGTTTGTGTTTCTTCATAAATCCCTGTATGTGAAATTGGACCATATGATTTTTCAAACTCAACGAGAAGTTGTTGATAGTTTTTTGATATTTTTTTATAGTCTCTTAAAGCTTCTGCGTTGTCAGGGTGTGTATCTAGAAATAAGATTAAGTCGTAAGCCATCAAACCAATAGCTTGAAGTTTTTCAATATATTCTTCTTTAGATAGATGTCTGCTCATTACTTAAGTCCTCCTATTGTATAGGGTTGATAGAGTTCTGAAAAAACTGTTCCTTGCTCAAGTGTTTGTTCTGGTTGATTTAATTTTTGATAAGTTTGGGGACGAACATAGCCTGTTGCAAGGGGTAAGTTTTCACATGTCAAATTTGCAGGTTCTCTATAGGTAGAACTGCGCTCTTTTTTTTTACAGTTTGTATCCATATTTTCATCTATAAGATAGAAATCATAATCTTCATTATTAGTTTGTTGGGTTGGTTTGCTTACATGGTTTGAATTAGTATTTTTTTTTTGCACGGTAGGTTGCATGAGTGGAACGTCTGACTGAACGGGAACAATTGCTTCAATATAAGTTGTTTTTTTATAATTTGTTGTTTCATAAGGTTGGGTGTATGTTGTTTGATAGTTACTTAATGGAACTGGTATGTGTTCTGGCGTAGGCGTAGGTGTTGGAGTAGGTGTAGGTGTTGGTTGTTGCGGTTGACATGGATAATTACAATCTGGATAAGAAGGTAGTGGCATAGGTTGTTGACCGCCACAATCTGGATAAGAAGGTAGTGGCATAGGTTGTTGACCGCTACAACCAGGGTAAGAAGGTAGTGGCATAGGTTGTTGACCGCCACAAACAGGGTAAGAAGGTAGTGGCATAGGTTGTTGACCACCACAACCAGGGTAAGAAGGTAGTGGCATAGGTTGACCTGGGTTCATCCCACCAGGAAAACCAGGCATAATAGGTTGTTGACCGCCACAACTTGGGTAAGAAGGTAGTGGCATAGGTTGACCTTGGTTCATTCCACCAGGAAAACCAGGCATAATAGGTTGTTGACCACCACAACTTGGGTAAGAAGGTAGTGGCATAGGTTGACCTTGGTTCATCCCGCCAGGAAAACCTGATTGTTCCATATTAGGCATATAATTAGGATTGCTATTGTATCCAAAATTTTGCATATTTAAATTATTTGCATTATACATTAAAATTTTGCACCTCCAAAAATTTAAGTAAGTTAAAGACTAATAAATTCATCCTTTTTTATTAATCCTCAAGTTACAGCTAGATAGGCATCACACTTGCCTACTTTTAAAGTATGACAAATGTGGTATAAGGTGAGTTAAAAAAGTCATAATCATTAGATTAATTTTAAAAGTTAATTTTTAATTATTGAGAAAAATAATTTCATATTTCTAGCAAACCAGGGAAGGATAATAAAAGAAGATAGATATAGAAATTTACTAGTTAGTAGACTGTTAACTAAAAGGAGAATGCATAATGAATACATTAGAAACGATTAAACGAGCAAAAAGTCATCATCAATATAAAGATGAACTACTTACGGAAGAACAAATGCAAATCTTGATAAACTGTGGCTTATGCGCGCCAAGTAGTAAAGATGAAGAGCCGTGGTATTTAATAGGAATCTTGAATAAAGAAAAAGTTGCGGCTTTAGATGCTGATTTAAAAGAATTACATGGAGATAATAAAGATCATTTTTATCAAGCACCGTGTGCCATTTTAGTGACAGTTAATAAAAAAGCCACAACACCCGTTGTAGATGCTGCGACTTGTACACAAAATATTTTATTGGCGGCAGAAGATTTAAATTTAGCTTCATGTTGGATCGATGGCGTATTATCAATTAATAATAGCGAGAAATTTAAAACTTATCAACAGGCTTACAAAATTCCAGAAGGTTATGAATTTCAAGCTGCTATCGCCTTGGGGAATCGTATAGAAGAGCCAACGCCTAAAACAGTATCTACGCAGAAATCATTAATTATAAAATAAAGAGAAGCGATTAAGTATTTATTAAGGAAGTTGTGCTAAGATAATTTGTAACAACCGGTGTGATTAATAAAGGGGGCGCTTTTCTTGTTTAAAGTATTAGTGATTGAAGATAATTATAAAATTAGTCAAAATATTTGTGAGTACTTGGCTAAAGAATTTGAAGTAACGGCTGTCTACGATGGATTCGAGGGCAGCCTTTTATTGGCGACTGAAGATTTTGATTTAGTTATTTTAGACTTAATGTTACCCAATTTAGATGGAATGACGATTTTGAAGAAAATGAGAGAAACGAATCAAAATACGGGAATCATCATGCTAACTGCTAAAGAGGATATTGGGGAAAAATTGAGGGCATTTGAGTATGGAGCGAATGACTATCTGACAAAACCATTTTTCTTAGAAGAGTTAAAAGCACGTCTTTATGTTATGTTAAAAAATAGGGGGAAAATTTCAACAAAATCAACCATTGTGTTTAAGGATTTAACACTCCATATAGAAAAGCGCCAATGTTTTATAAACTTTGAAGGTGTGAAACATGAGATTGTTTTTCAAGATAAAATTTATCAAATGCTTGAATATCTGATTAGTAACAAGAATCAGATTTTATTAAAAGAGCAAATATTTGAACGTATTTGCGGGGTAGATAGTGATGCAACATTGCAGATTATTGAGGTATACTTATCAAAACTTAGAAAGCAACTTGCGCCGTTTGGATATGACAAATATATTAAAACGAAGCGTGGGGTTGGTTATTTGTTCGATGATAAGGAGATTTCGTGATGCAAAAACAGTTTGGTTTATTTGGAAAAACGAAAATAAAATTAATGTGGATGAGTTTAGGAATTATTAGTTTAAGTTTAGTGATATTTTCAGTGGTTGTAACGATGGTGTTTCAAGCTGTTGTTTTTGAAGAGGTTGATGATTTAATGGGGGCAGAATTATCGCGTATAAAAATATTATTTGGAATTCAAGACTATTCCTTATATAAGTCTTCAGAGACACAATTAAATTCAACGTTATCTGTTGAACCTTCATATTATCAAAATTTACAAGGTATTACGATAATTGGTGATATCGGAACTTATCCGCAAGCCGGTGATTCAATAATCACAGCAGAGGTAGTAGAAAATCCAAGAGTTATGTCATTTGTTTATTATGGAGATACCTTGGTGTATCAATCAAATTCCTTATATTTTAGTCAAGATGAAAATTTAATATTATCAATAGATTCTACTAATGGTATGGTAAATTTTAAATCTAATGGCTTTAATTTTAGAGGTCAAACTCAAAAAGTTGAAAATTTCAGTTTTCAAACGATTGTAAATGTTGATAGTGAGATGTCTTCTATTCAATCTTTATATCGCGTAATTATCGTAAGTTTTATCTGTTTGATTTTTATAAATATCTGGTTAGTACAAAAGTTAATCCGTATTGTATTAAAACCGATTGAAAAAAGCTATCAGTCACAGACACAATTTATTCAAGATGTTTCTCATGAAATTCGAACTCCCTTAACGGTTATGAAAGGACAAGTAGAGAGACTGTTACAAAAAAGTGAGACGCAAGTTAGCGACCACTTTCAAACATTAGCAGAAATGATGACAGAAATTACAGGAATTGAACGAATGCAGCGTGATTTACTGATCTTATCAAAAGTAGATGTTGATAAAGGAATTGATATATCTTCAGTGATGGTATCAAAACTTGTAGAAGATTTGAAAGAATTGTATGATTTAATATCAGAGTATGAGAGTAAGAGTTTTATTATCCACAATTTAAAAAGTGAACTGTGGATAACTACAGATGAAACAAAGTTAAAACATTGTCTGAGAATTTTATTAGATAATGCTTTTAAATACACTATGGAAAATGATTTGATCGAGATTGTCATTGAAGAACAGCCAAAGGATATTGTGTTTAAAATTATTGATACAGGAATTGGGATTGATGAAGAGGAGCAATCTCGTATCTTTGATCGATTTTATCGAAGTCATAATGAGAAAATACAGAATATTGAGGGTAGTGGAATTGGACTGGCAATATTAAAGGCTTATTGTGATTTGCTACATTATAAGATTGAAGTGAGCTCAACGATTGGGGAAGGAACAACTTTTGCTTTAATAATTCCTAAGAAAATTTAAAATTGATATAAAACTAAACATACTATATCCGTGATTGGTTTTAATATTCGCCAGTGAAATAATAGCTTTTTATTTAAGAAGTTAATAAAAAAAACAAGCACTTCAACTACATGAAAGTAGAGTGCTTGTTTTTTCAATTTGAAACTAGTACCTATTTTTATTTTATCATTACTCACGTGCAATTTTAAATTTTTATCGTTCGACAACGATTACTAATATTGTAAGAAATTGTAGTAGCTATACAACCGCTATGTTTAGTCTAGATACAAAGCGATAAATATTTCATGTTTTTTGTAGCAGTCCTAGTACATTAAATGGCTTGGTACTACAGTATCCTATAATCCTACTAAAAATTTTAAAAGTACGAAAAATTTTTAGTAGGACTTATATATATTCTAGGTATAAAAAGTTATAGAAATTACTTAGTTTAAATCATTGTCGGATAATACTTCAATTCCATTTTTAATTAATAGATCTGCTGTTAAGCCATTACCTTCGATTAGATTACCTGAAAATGTTCCATCATAAATCAGTCCGCATCCACATGATGGACTTTTTGATTTTAGGATAGCTTTTTTAATTCCTAGTACTTGTGCAATCTGAAGTGTTTTAAGACTACCCTCAAGAAATTCTTGAGTTAAATCATGCCCGTCTTTGCTCATAACTTTTCTATTATTTTGATCATCTAAGATAAGTTCACAACATACTCTAGGTGTTGATAATCCACCTAGTTGCTCAGGACAAATTGGAATAGCTTTACCTTGATTGACTAATTCAATAACAGATTCATGCGCATTATTATTTCCATCGTAGCGACAACAAATACCTGCTAAACAAGAACTAACTAAATACATAAAAACCCCTCACATTTTCTATTTAGATAAATAGTATCATATTAATATGGGATTACAGTGACTATATAGTAATTTAAATTCTTATATTAAGGTGTTATTAAGCTATGATTAGTATAATGTTTATCAATAATGGATTAATTTTAAAATAGAGGAGTTTAATATGAATGTAAAGAGTGGATTAATGTTTGCAGGGCTAGCTTTAACAGTGGGTGGAATGATAATGTATGCTTCAACACTTGTATCAGAGGATAATCAGTTAACAGTGAATTCAAATATTGTTCAGAGTATTGAAACAATAAAATTTGAAGGAAATAGAGTATTGAAGAAATATGAATTAACTGATGAAGACTTAAAGAAATTAGAAGAGGCGGGACTATTTTCTTATGACAATAAAAGGATGATTACCTCTTTGTTAACTGAACCATCAAGGGGAGTTGAATAACTGGTAGGGCATAATAATTATTTTAGTGAAGAGGTGAGGGGTGAAAAAGAGAAACTTGACGTAAATAGTTTCTCTTTTTTATATTTGTTGAAGTGAGGGTTTTAGATTTTTCAATGTTTTGTATTGTCTGATTAAAATAAAGGTCGTGATGATAAATCCTAAAAAGTCTGAAATTGGGAAGGAGTACCACACTGCATTTACGCCTAGATTTGTAATACGTGGAAGTATTAAAACAAGTGGGAGTAAAATTAGAAATTGGCGTAATAGTGATAAAAAGAGAGCGGGTAATGCTTTTCCAAGTGATTGAAAAAGTGTTGAAGTGACCATTTGGAGTCCAAGTGTTGGGAAAAATAAGAGTTTAATTCTAAGGACACGGCTACTTTCCAATATAAGATCAGTATCATTTGTAAATAACCGAATGATGTAGGATGGGAAAATAAGTCCAACTAACCATCCGGCGATGCAGATAACTGTGGTTGAGATGAGTGCAAGTTTTAGCACTTGCCTAATTCTTTCATATTGATGGGCACCGTAGTTGTAACTAGCAATGGGTTGAAATCCTTGATTGACGCCCATAATGGGTAAGAAGAAGAAGGAAATAATCCGATTTACTACCCCAAAGGTAAGGATAGCGAAGGTGCCACCGTAGATTCTTAAAATGGAGTTTGCGATTAAGGCAAAGAGTGAACTAGCAGCATTTCTTGCAAAGGCTGAGAATCCGACGCTAAATATGTCCCAAGCAATTTTATAGTGAGGAATGATATATTTAAATTTCAAAGTTATGGATGTCCGTTTGGTTAAGAGAAAGAATAAACAATAAACACATGATGCGAATTGCGCAGATATGGTGGCAAGCGCCGCTCCTTTTATACCTAACCCAAAAACAAAGATAAAGAGTGGGCAAAGACAGATGCTTAAGAGTGCGCCGATTAAAACTGAAATCATGCCAATTTTTATGTTTCCTTCGGCTCTGAAAATAGCATTAGAGGTCAGTGCAATTGAGTTGAAGATGACTCCAAGGGCGATGATGGATACATATTCTTTTGCATAGGGAAGTAGTTCGTCGGTTGCTCCAAATAAGTAGAGAATGGGGTCCATAAAGAATAGTGTTAAGAGTGTGAGGATGATAGAAATAATAATCATTAACACGAAGGCATTTGTTGCGATTTGATTGGCTAGTTCATCGTTATCTTCGCCGAGTGTCCGTGAAATGGCAGAGGCTGATCCAATGCCAATCATCTGCGAAAAAGCCATGTATAACATTTGGATAGGAAAGGCGATGGCAATCCCTCCAATGGCAATGGTGCCTACTCCGTGCCCAATAAAGATGGTATCGATGATGTTATAAAGGCCATTAACGAACATGGCAATAAAGGCGGGCATAGATAATGAGAATAATAGTTTATTTATTTTTTCGGTTCCTAGTCGTTCACTATTTTGCATGGTGTACTTCTCCAATTTATATCTGAAATTATCGTAATTAAATAAGGCGAGTTAGTCAAAATATTTTTTATTCTTAAGTAGTATGCGCAATTTAGATATTAAAATAGATGATAAAGGCATAATAAAAAGTCATATCGAGCAGATATGACTTTTTATTAGTTGGTTCTGGAAGACTAGATTCTTGTTAACAAGTAAAGTTGGTTTTCAACTTTCTGCTATAAGATATTTTGAAGTTAGTTTGAGCCAATGAAAGATGGTAATTCAAATTAAAATATTCAATTAAAGACAGTATTTTTTGATTTGAACCAAGTTGAAAAAACTATTGTAAAATTTATTATTTATCTTCACGAACTAAATAATCGTTACCATCTTGGTCTTTAAATTTAAACATTTTTCCGTAAGGCATTGTCATCATGTCTTCAACGACAACTGACTTTTCTTTTAATTCAGTATAAGTTGCTTCGATATCTGTCGTACTTAATATGATGTTAGGATGAGATACATTTGCAGTTGGATTGTGAGATAACATGATTTGTTTTTCATATAAAACAAATGTTGTAAAGGCATCGCCTGCAGGTCCTACTTCTAACCATGTCATGTTTGGTCCCATCGGTTGTTCTAATTTTACATCGAAGTTTAATTTTTCAGTAAAGAAAGCTTTTGCTTCTGCTTGGTTATTTGCGTAAATCGTAATTTTACCAATCTTATTAATCATATTTTTTTCCTCCTCAAAATTAAATGGCTTGTTCTAGTATATCAGTGTAATTGGAAATTGTAAAAAAGGACACTCTTAATATGTCCATTTTTAAGGGTGTTTATCTTTAAAAGAGTCAGCAATTAAATTGATGCTAATGGTTTTTGTAAGCTAGATTATGTTTAAGCTTGTCAAAACAAGACATAATAAGAACAGTTTTACTATTATTGTTAATTGGAAAGGAGCTGAATTGATTTGGGAAGTAATCAAATTATGCCAGCCATTATTATATTCCTAGTTGCTTATGGGATTATTATATCTGAGAAATTAAATCGTACTGTTATTGCTCTACTAGGAGCAGTTTTTATGGTTATTTTTCATGTGTTGGATCAAAATGAGGCATTTGGGATTATTGATTTTAATACGATTGGGTTGCTTGTTGGAATGATGATAATTGTCAGTATTTTAAAGCGTACGGGTATTTTCCAGTATGTTGCAATAAAGACAGCTAAATTATCAAAAGGTAGCCCGTGGCTTATTATGCTTTATTTTTCGGTAATTACAGCAGTGGCATCAGCGCTACTAGATAATGTGACAACTATCTTATTGATTGCCCCCGTAACATTTGTTATTACTGAGACGCTTGGTTTAAATCCAATTCCATTTTTAATTACTGAAA
>JBOFCV010000387.1:0-6621 GCA_051646305.1 Turicibacter sp. | reverse complement strand
TTGAACTTAAAATACTTTGATAGTAAGACATCCTATAGTCCTACTAAAATTTTAAAAACCAAAATTAGTAGGGCTTACATAGAAGTACTTAGTTTTGTTTTTTTACAAAACTTTAGTACGCGTTGATACAGAGGAGATACAGCGATATCCTATTGTCCAGTTTAAGTTTTTGCGATGTAAAAAACTTATCTGGACTTATATACAAATAATTTTTAGCATTTAAAATCTCTATCTTTAGGCAAATAAAAAAAACGAAACTATCACGTTCAATAGTCTCGCTTAAGCTTTTAATTTAATTATCTCACTTTCTACTAAAAAGTAAGATTTAAACTATTTGAGTATCCTTAGTCATATGCTAATCCGTAACCAACTTCAAACAATACGCCATCTGTGTAATCCCAAGGACTTGCTAATTTTCCTGTGAAGTTAACACTTCCTGCAAGAAGATTAACAATTCCATCCCCTTCAGTCCCTGGTAAATAGCTCATGATAGCCGCATCCCATAAGTTAATTTCTTCGCTGATGTCAAGATGCCTTCCTGCTAATAAAAGTGCAACAGTTGGTTTGTTTAGATTTTTAACTTCCTCAATTACCACTTTATTTTCTTCAACCGCTAATGAACTATATAAATCAGCATATTCAACATCACCGAACATCTCCGTATAAGGTTTTTCTCCAATTACCATTAGCACAACATCTGCATCTTTTCCCACCTCTGAATCCATCGTCACATTAAAACCTGCATTTTTTAATCCTTCATAAATTGTAATTCCCTCAGTTAATTTATGTTCATTATCCATAGCCCCTTGCCATTCAATCGTCCATCCTCCACACTGCATTCCAATATTATTTGCACCCGGACCAGTTAAATAAATTAATTGGTCTTTTTTTAATGGAAGAATATCCTGATTATTTTTAAGTAGCACACTTGATTTTTCTACAAGTTGTCTTGCAACGTCTCTAGATTCTTCATTTCTTAATGTAAAATCCTCACTTACTTTTAAAAACTGTGTAGGATCTTCAAATAAACCCATTTCAAATTTTACTTTTAAAATTCGAGAGACCGCATCATTAATTCTGTCTTCGGTAATATCATTATTTTTTACTGCCTTTAATATAGCATCATAAGTTTCTTTCCATTGATTTGGCTCCATCAACATATCAATTCCAGCATTCACACTTTTCACAACTTGTTGATAAAATGAGCCTTGAATAGCATGAATAGCTTCCCAGTCCGAAACAACAAACCCATCAAATGATAACTCATCCTTTAAGATATCCGTTAATAAGTATTTATGTTCGTGCATAAGTAATCCCTCAAAACTTGAGTATGACGCCATTATAATCGGAACATCGTCTTGAATTAATTTGATATACGGAACTAAATGAGTGTCTCTTAGCTCTTCAAGAGACATTTGAACATCACCACGGTCTAATTTATTATCTAACCCTGTCCCATAAATAGTTGCTCCATCTCCTACATAATGTTTAATGGTTGGCAATACGCCTACATTCATTAACCCTTTAGCATAAGAACTAGCTAGCTCAGTTGTTATTTTTGCATCACTACTAAACGACTCATACGTTCTTCCCCAACGCCCATCGGTTGCTAAAGCTACGGTTGGTGCAAAGTTCCAAGGAATACCTGTTAATAACATTTCCTGACCAACGATTTCTCCCATTTTCTCCATTAAATTAACATCATTTGCTGCACCAAGACCAATATTATGAGGGAATATCGTCGCCCCATAAACATTGTTGTGTCCATGAACCGCATCAATACCATATAACATAGGAACCTTGATTTCATTATCTAAAGTAGCATTTTGATAAGCTGAAATCATCACTTGCCAATCTTTTATACTATTTGTTTTCGGATGAGAACCACCCCCACTTAATAATGATCCTAATTTATATTGCCCCATTTCAAAATACTGTACTTCTTTTCTCTCTCCTTGTACCATTTGAGCTACTTTTTCATCTAATGACATTCTGTTCATTAAATCTTCAAGTCGATCTTCAACAGCTAAACTTGCATCTAAGTACGCACTGTATTCTTCTTCTTTTAAATCTTCATGACTTCCATCAGTATTAATCTGATTTGCTGAACATGCTATAAGTGTAAAACATAATAACATACCAAATATACGTATCTGTTTCATATGATCCCCCCGGATTTTTATTTGAAAACTAACAAGGCTATTATAGCATTAATCGCACACTTCCGGTAGCGGTTTCGGATTGGTTATTGTCTTATTTAACAACTTTAAAAATTACAGTAAACATTACCTATACTATCTCCAACCCCAATTAAAAGCTATTTAGTATCACTAATTATATGTCCTCTAATAAAACATCTATTGAGTTACTAAAACTCACTATATACTACTCGATAGAACTCATGAAATCAGTATCCATTTTTTGTTTTCTACCTAAAAGATAACTTGTTCACTATTACTTTTGAGGTCTGTTCGCCTTTATGATTGTGATGGCTTAATTCGGATTAAATTAACCTGTTTAAATTTAGTAAAGGGACTGGTAGATCCTAACTTTCTCAATCATTTCAAATCTCTAATTTTTTAAAAGGAATTAGTTTACATAAATTTCAAGGTATTAGAAAACAACAATAGCTAATAGAGGTTTATTTTTAAATTGATTATATCTTGAAATAAATGGTTTCTATCTATTCATAGTTAATACAGTCGTTCATATCCAAATACTCACTATTATTTTTAGATTCCCCCTATCATAAGCTATCAGAATAATTCTAAGATTAACGATAAAAAAACCATAGAAAAATTTTCTATGGTTTTTTTACTCATATAGATGTCATATTTTAATTTAAAAATTTTAGTTAGCTTTAAGTTAAACACTTAACGAATTAGTCTTGTGCAGATAATTTACGTTTTTGTTCTTCCGTGATTAAAGCTTCAACAACTGGCTCTAATTTACCTTCCATCACGCGATCTAACTGTTGGATTGTAAATCCAATACGGTGATCTGTTACACGGTTTTGTGGATAGTTGTAAGTTCTGATTTTTTCAGAACGTTGTCCTGTTCCGATTTTTGAACGACGCTCTTCACCCTCAGCATCTAAACGCTCTTGCATAATAGAATCAAAGATACGTGTTTTTAATACTTTTAAAGCATTCGCTTTATTCTCATGTTGAGATTTTCCATCCTGACATGATACCACGATTCCTGTTGGAACGTGAGTTAAACGAACAGCTGATTTCGTTGTATTTACAGATTGCCCACCAGGACCTGATGAACAGAATGTATCCACACGAATATCATTCATACTTACTTCGATATCCACATCTTCAGCTTCAGGCATTGCTAAAACTGTCGCTGTTGACGTATGAATACGACCTTGCGTTTCAGTAGCAGGCACACGTTGCACACGATGAGATCCTGATTCATATTTCATATAAGAATAAACACTATCACCTGAGATCATGAACTCAACTTGAGACATTCCTCCTGCTTCAGCATAATCCATATTCATAACTTGGATTTTCCATCCCTTAACCTCAGCATATTTAACATACATACGATATAAGTCAGCTGCGAAGATATTAGCCTCATCTCCTCCAGCAGCCCCGCGGATTTCAACGATAACATTTTTCTCATCATTAGGATCTTTAGGAATTAATAAAATTTCTAAGTCAGCTTCTAAAATTGGTAATTTAGGCATTAATTCTTCAAGTTCCATTTCTGCCATATCACGAATTTCTTCATCTGTATCTTTTGCCATCTCTTTTAAATCTTCAATAGAGCTTGCAATTTCTTTATATTCATTATAAACATTAACTGTTTTTTCAAGACCACGTTGCTCTCTTGATAACTCAGTTAACTTTTTAATGTCTGTTACAATTTCTGGATCAGCCATCATATCATTAATTTTATTATAACGTTCTAAAATAGCTTCTAAGCGTTCAAACATAGCAAATCCTCCTCAAGTTGTCGTATTCCTAATTATAATATAGATTGCTCACTTCGTCAAAAAACAATATTTTCATTACATTTAAATGTTAAAACCTTGTGCCCCTACATATCAGGGACACCTTGTTCCTGAGCAAATGTTAAATTTTCAAATCGACTTATTTCTTTTCTAAATGCTAATTTTACAGTTCCAATAGCACCATTACGGTGTTTAGCAAAAATGATTTCAATAATGTTATCATTCACTTCTGCATCTTTTTTATAATAATCATCACGATACAAGAACGTAACGATATCGGCATCCTGCTCGATACTTCCTGATTCACGTAAGTCAGACATCATCGGACGTTTGTCTTCACGTGACTCAACATTACGCGATAACTGAGAAAGGGCAATAACCGGAATTTTTAATTCACGCGCCATTTCTTTTAACATACGTGAAATCTCAGAGACCTCTTGTTGTCGGTTACTACCATTTGACTTACTACCTGATAGTAACTGTAAATAATCGATCATGACCATTCCAAGTCCTTGTTGTTGATGAAGTTGGCGACATTTTGCGCGAAGTTCACCTACACGAATCCCTGGGGTATCATCAATGTATATTCCTAAACCACCTAAGACATCGGTTGCAATCTTAAGCGATCGCCAGTCTGGTCCTTCAAGATTTCCGGTTTTTAAACGATGGGCCTCAATTCGTCCTTCCGCACATATTAAACGGTTAACAAGCTGATCGGCCCCCATTTCTAAACTAAAAATCGCCACATTACATTGATTAAGTTTAGCCACATTTTGTGCCACATTTAAAGCAAATGCCGTTTTCCCCATGGCAGGACGTGCTGCCACGATAATTAAGTCATTTCGTTGAAGACCTGATGTGATTTGATCTAGCGAATCAAAACCAGTCGTTAATCCGGTGACTTCACCATTAGATTGAGATAAGCGTTCAATATTTTTAATAACATCTGCTAAGACACTATTAATTTCTTTAAAATCTGACCCTTGGTTAAAACGAGAAATCCCAGCAAATTTTTGCTCAGCTTCATCGATTAAATCTTTAGTTAACGTTTCAGCATTGTATCCATGCTCTATTAATTCATTTGCACGATTAATAATCATACGTGAAATTGATTTTTCAAGAACAATGTCAATATGGTGATCCGTATGGGCAGTTGTTGCCACACTTTCATAAATCGTTAAAATGTATTCAACTCCACCAATTTCAGCTATTCGTTGGTGATCTTGTAAATAAGCCGTCACGGTTGTGACATCAATTGCCTTGTTTAATTCAAGCAACATCATCATTGCTTCATAAATAATACGATGACGATGATGATAGAAATCATCTGGTTGTAATTTAAGTTTGACAACTTCACAAACTTTTTCATCAAGCAACATAGCACCTAAAATCGCTTGTTCCGCATCGGTACTATGTGGCATTTGGCGATTCGACATTTCCATCATAGTAGCACCACACTAATCTTCTCTAAATTATAGAGGCATTTTTAGTTAAAACCCCTTGTATATATGTATATATTTCAGAATAAAACCAAGGAATAGAAAAGCTTTACGACCCTAACTCTTACGTCTAGGCCTAACTTCCCCCTCCTCGGTCTTACATTAACAATCGCAGCTCAAGCGATTTACTTTTTTATTTTTCTTTAATTTGAACGTTAATTGTTGCAACGACTTCGCTGTGTAAATGAATTGGAACACGTGCCATCCCTAAACCACGAATCACATCTTCTAATTCCATTTTACGTTTATCTAATTTGATTCCAAATTGTTTTTGGAATTCTTCTGTAATTTGTTTCGTACTAACTGAACCAAACACGCGACCATTATCTCCAGCTTTTACTTTAACTATAACTGTTTTTTCTTCAATCACAGCTTTTAATTTTTTTGCTTCTTCTAATTGTAATTGTGCTGCTAATTCTTCGTTTTCTTTTTCTACTTTTAATTTGTTCATATTTCCTGGTGTTGCATCTGCTGCTTTTTTATTTGTAATTAAGAAGTTTGCATATCCATTTGGGAACTCTTTAATTTCGCCTTTTTTACCTTTACCTTTAACATCTTCTAACATGATTACTTTCATGACTATTCACCGCTTTCTTCTAATTCTTTTATAATGACTTCTTTTAACATAAGCACTGCCTGTTGAATACTAATATTTGGAATTTGAGTTGCGCCATTATTTAAATGACCGCCCCCACCTAATTGCTCCATAATCAACTGAACGTTAATATCACCCAGCGACCTCGCACTAATTCCGACGTTTGTTTCATCAATTTTTGAAATAACAAATGATGCTTTAATATTTTGAACATTTAATAACTCATCCGCTGCTTGAGCAATTTGAACTTTTTCAAGTACCATATCCTCATCAGCAGGAGCAATGATAAAACACTCTTTAAAAATTTCTGATTTTTCAATTAAATGAGCCTTGCTATAATAATTTTCAAGTGGTGATCGTAATAACTGTTGAACAAGCTTTTCCTCAGCACCATGTTGTTTTAAAATAGCTGCCGTTTCATATGTTCGTCGTCCCGTGTGATAAGAGAATCGTCTCGTATCCACAATGATTCCGGCTAACATAATCGAAGCTTCTAACTGCGTCATTTTTATTTTTTGCGAATAATAATCGAACATATCCACAACGAGCTCTACAGTTGATGA
>JBOFCV010000375.1:0-2125 GCA_051646305.1 Turicibacter sp. | reverse complement strand
CTATAAAATTAATGTATTTTATGGTTTCGGAGTCGCTTAAGGTAATAATAGACAGAAATTAGTAGCATATTTTTTGATTATTCTTTGATATTTTGTTTCAATCGTATATAATATGAAAAGAATAACATGTAGTAAAAGTTCAACTTTAATTAGGAGGTAATGTTTATGACAGTTCGCGTTCGTTATGCACCAAGTCCAACAGGTTTCTTACATATTGGAAATGCAAGAACAGCTTTATATAATTATTTATTCGCAAAACACCACGGTGGAGATTTTATTTTACGTATTGAAGATACTGACCTTGAACGTAATGTTGAGGGTGGAGAAGAATCTCAAATGAATTTCTTACAATGGTTAGGAATTGAATGGGATGAGTCATTTGATGTCGGTGGAGAATATGGTCCTTATCGTCAATTAGAGCGTTTAGATATTTATCGTAAATATGTTGATGAGTTAATTGAAAAAGGGTTAGCTTATAAATGTTATTGCACAAGTGATGAACTTACTGAAGAACGTGAAGCTATTACGACTAATGCATATGATAATATTCACTATTCTCGTCGTTGTTTAGATGCAACAGGAGAAGAATTAAAAGCTTTAGAAGCTCGTGGTGAGTATGCAGTTCGTATTAAAGTTCCTGCTAATGAAGATTATACTTTTAACGACATCGTTCGTGGAGAAATCACTTTTAAATCAGAAGATGTTGGTGACTGGGTTATCATGAAAAGTAACGGAATCCCAACGTACAACTTCGCATGTGTTGTTGATGATCATTTAATGAAAATCACTCACGTATTCCGTGGAGAAGAACATATCACAAATACACCAAAACAAATGATGATCTACCGTGCATTCGGTTGGGATTGTCCAACATTTGCTCACATGACATTAATCGTTAACGAAAGTGGTAAGAAATTATCAAAACGTGACAAAGATACAGTTCAATTTATTGAGCAATATGCAAAATTAGGTTACCTTCCAGAAGCTTTATTCAACTTTATTGGATTACTTGGATGGACACCAGGAATTGAAGAAGAGATTTTAACTCATGATCAATTCGTTGAAATGTTTGATGAAAAACGTCTTTCTAAATCACCATCAACTTTCGATAAAACTAAATTAACATTCATCAACAGCTGCTACATTAAAGCATTAGAAGTTGAGGAAGTGTTAGAGTTATGTATGCCTCATTTAGTTGAAGCTGGAATTTTAGAAGGTCAAACACAACAATGGGCAATCGAATTAGTTACATTATTCCAAGATCGTTTAGCTTACGGTGCTCAAATCGTTGATTTATACGATGAATTCTTCACAGAAGAATTAGAACTTGATGAAGAAGGTGCTGCTTTCTTACAACAAGAAGGGGTAACAGAAACATTAGTTGCTTTCAAAGAAGCATTAGAAGCATTAGAAGATTTTAGCGCAACAGAAATCCAAGGTGCCATTAAAGCAGCTGGAAAAGCAAGTGGATCAAAAGGTAAAATGTTATTCATGCCTTGTCGTATTGCAACAACTGGACAAATGCACGGACCAGACTTACCTAAAGCATTAGCTTTACTCGGAAAAGAAACAACAACTTCACGTATTGCGAAGTTTATCTAAATACAAAAAACTCTATGGACTGATCGTTCATAGAGTTTTTTTATTTGCCATGGTTATTTATGGAATATTAAGGTAAACTATGGTTGGAAGAGGTGTTTTGGAGATGAATGGTATTGGGCTATTATTAGTTGTTATTTTTATTATACCTATTGTGGGTGTGATTCTATTTTTTTGGGTGCAAGTCTTTATATTTTTTGTTAGAGCAAATAAAGCTTTAAAAATTTATCTAGACGAAAAAAGTCAAAAATAAAAGCATGTTATTTAAAGTAGAATTAAATAAAAGGGGGATTTATATGGATTTTATATTTGGTACACTTCAATTAATAGTTAGCTTAGGGGTGATTGGGGCAATTATTTGTTTTTGGGGATTTATTTTTAGACTTTTATATTTAGCAAATAAAGCTTTGAAAATTTACATCACAAAGAATAGCTAAAAAAATGGGACGGTAGAAAAACTACCGTCCCATTTTAAAAACTATTTTGTTTCAATTGAACCAAAATGTAACCCGTGAGCTACTGTTTT
>JBOFCV010000326.1:0-16646 GCA_051646305.1 Turicibacter sp. | reverse complement strand
AGCAATTCCCATAAACTTCATCATATCTTCAATATAATTTAACCCTTTATTAAAGATGGGCTTCATAATCCAAGGGACATGCCCGCCACTCGATTGAACATAATAGACAGTCCGTGGTTTATCATCAAGCAATCCTTTTGGCATTTGTCCTTCAAATGTAATGGTTTTCCCCACTTGAATAATACAATCCATGTATTCTTTTAAGGGCGCTGGAAAAGATAGACTCCACATAGGAGCAGCAATAACGACAATATCTGCTTCTTTAAATTGATCCACTAATTTCACAATAAGATGTGCCTCTTTTTGTGCCTCTTCCGGTAAATTTTCAAATGCTTTTTCTGAAATTAGGCAATTCTTAGACTCAAATAATGGATATTCTAGACGCGGGATATGATCCTTGTACAAATCTAATTCCTCTACCACCAGGCGATCAAAACTTGATGTCAGTTGATTAACCAATGCTCGCCCAACAATTTTACTTGCTGATTGATGTTCAGGTTTTGAATTAACCGTGATATATAGTAACTTTTTCATATGGCACCTCTGATACAATTTTTAATTTAAGGAACAATTTTTAGTATTCCCAAACATGAGAATTATATGTCGACCCTTTTAAATTCACGTTAAATATCGGCAAGTCAGATGAGTTATATCCTTGCATTTATTTGTGTCTTTCTTAGTCATATAAGTGGCCATTTCATCATATTTTTTCAATCTGTTTGACAGCTGATTCATTCAAGCAACTTTTAAGTGAGGTCACCTGAGCGAGTTACTCAGATTCTTATTTTACTTATAACTAGACCACGTAAAAGTAACCGCAGTATTTGGCCGCAATCGATACACCATACTAAATTCACGCCACTTTAAATTTATTGTCTTGGCCGTATTACTTTGATTAAAGTAGGTCACTACAATTTCTTTATTAGGTAAAATAAATCCAACTGCATCTATCGTTTCATGACTACTTTCAACTTTTATTCGATAAGGATTTCCCTCACTTGTTGCATGGACGAATTGACTTAATTGGCCTAATGCATAGTATTCTACTTCTTTTTTCACATCTTCGCGATTAGAATTTGTTGTATAAACACCGCGACAATTCGAGCATCCACCTAAATGTGGGCCAGAGTTTTCATCTAAGGCAAGATTCCAAAGCAGTACCATTTGTGCGTAATGATTAGGCAAGCCAATCATGATATTTTGCATGTTCCATCTAAAATTTGAAGCAAAATCTTTTGACCAGCCACCACCAGAAATTTCTGTAAAATATAACTCTTTATCAGGATACAGATCATGAATTTTATCAAATCCTTTTCCAAAGTCAGCTAATCCATTCGCCTCATAGCCATGAAATCCAATCCCCGATATATATTTATTCGCTACTTCATCTTGCAGCAAATCGACACCAAATTTAGCAACATCCTCATCCTGACCACTGTTAGAATCCATATAATTATGATCCCATCCGATTATTTTTGTATTGATGTTATGTTGTTCAAAAAGTGGGCCTAAATAATGCCCAATAAATTGTGCTTGGGAAGTTGCATTCATATACATAACAGGATAGTCACTTGATTCTAAGTGGGGCTCATTCTGAACTGATACATAATCAATGGAAAGTCCAGCTTCTTGATACGATTGGATGTATTTCAGAAAATATGTAGCATAGACTTCATAAAATTCAGGTTTTAATTCACCACTTTTCAATGAACCTGATGTTTTCATCCATGCAGGTGCACTCCAAGGTGTTGCAATAATTTTAACGTTTGGATTTATGTCTTTAATCTGTTTCAATATCGGAATAATGTAGGTTTCATCTGGCGCGATTGAAAACTGATTCAATTCTAAATCTGTTTCTCCCGCTTCTAGATCATTATATGTATAGTGATATTGTTTCCCCTCTACTTCTCCTACAAAATCACTCGCTCCCATCGGAATTCTCACAATAGACAAGGCAATCCCATTTTCGACTGAAAATAATGAAGTTAATAGTTCATTCCTTTGTTTTGATTGATATATATTACTCGCTGCACTGTGAGTTAAGGCTGCACCATAGCCGTAAAACTCTTGAAAGGTTACATCATCTTCGATAGAAATGACGATGTCTTCAGCTATTTCTTGTTCATTAATCAACCAATACTTGCTCTCCATTTTCTCTAAAAGGAGTGATTGATCTCCCCGAGTCTCAAAAATTTCAACCTCATGCGATGAATAAACCGTCTCCAAATCTTTGTTTGTCTTTACGAACTCCTCATTTACTAATAAATCTGTTTCTGTAATTACATCCTCTAATTTAATACTTTCATGATCTATCAAATCTTGTTTTAAATTATTCATGCACCCCGTTTCCCATAAGAAACATAACATACATAAGATACCGACAATATTTCTTTTACTACTCATCAATATCCCCCCCCCCTACATACTAGATTTCAAAGTTTAGTAACTCGTGCCCCTATCAAACGATAAGTGATTTTTAAAGTTAAGCGACTACGTGTTCTAGCCCAATTCAAGTGAGATAACGCAAACAAACGATTCACATCATTCCGTCTTTAACTAATAGTTATCAGTTAGTTAATTTCAGGTTAAATACTTTCATTGCGTTTTGATACATAAATTTTGCATAAATATCTTCTGTCATATTTTGATGGATATCTTTTAGATAATGATTATAAAACATGTCATCATCGTATGTATCTACTCCATTAATTGGCGCATCTGTCCCAAACATAATTTTATCGGGACCACATATTTCAATCGCCTGTATGACTTTTTCAGGACGAACCCACGTTGAATCCCCATATAGATTAGGTAGTTTTGAGATGTACTCAATTGCCTCTTCATGATCGCTCCCAAGTCCCATATGAACCATCACAAAGTTTATATCTGGATTTTGTTTTGCCACCTCATAAACAAGTTTTGGGCTTGACTCAAAATCGGTGGCTGTGTGTGTGACAATGGGTAAATGATATTTTCGGGCTAGTGTGAAATACTGTTTCACTTCTTCACTATTAAATGCGATTTTTGAATGATAGGGATGGAATTTAAGGGCATAAATGTATGCTCTATTTTCCTTAATTAACTCATCTAATGCTTCACTCATTCCTTCACTCGCTGGTTTCACCCACAATAAGGCTCCTATTTTCCTTGGATACTTTTTCGCAACCTCAATCATGTTTTGACAACTCTTTAATTGACTCACTTGTTGATTGTTGGGAATGGGGACTTGATTATGATCTACTTCAGTTGCTGTAATATTAGAAGCTAAGCAAAAATCAATGTTGTATTTATCCATTGCATTTAATAAATGCTCTGTTGCCATATCAAAATTTAACATTTTACCAATATGTGTATGTGTATCGATGATCATTATATTATCTCCTTTATTTTAATTACTAGGAAATATACTTATTTTCCTAATGTATTCTTTCGTTTTATTTTCTAATTTATTGAATATCTTCTCCACCCTGCCAAACCTAAGGTAAAAAAAAAGAATATTCAAACCAAGCTAATGAAGAAAAAAAAATTGCACATATTAACACTAAATACTGTAACCCACACTTTAATGTCTAGAAAGGAGCGGTTTTATGCGACCCTCACCCCATCCCCAAAATCAACGACTCATTTATTTAAGTTTCGCTTGTCTTTGTTTTCTTCTACTTTTTTTTCTTTTACAACATTTTATTTTTTCAAATGATGTAACAAGCATCCAACAAAATATTAACCATTTTTTTACTAACATCCAGTCAAATATTTTAAATTTTATCGTCATTTTCATCACCTATACTGGAAATTTCTTACCCGTCTTTATTCTAGCGATCGCCATATGTTATGGATTATATCGATTCAATTTAAAGTTAGAAGCCATTTTCTTTAGTATTAATCTACTTTCACTAATTATAGTTAATACCCTTGTAAAATCTTATTTCCAACGTGAGCGTCCAAATTTTAACCAATTAATAGATATTGATGGGTTCAGTTTCCCAAGTGGACATGCCATGATAAACTTAGGTATTGCTTTATTTTCTGCTTTTTTAGTATATAAATTGATTGAATATAAATTACCTGCTCGAATTATTTCAGCCATCATCATCGTTTATGCGCTCTTAATTGGTATTTCACGAATTTATGTTGGTGTTCACTTTTTAAGTGATGTACTTGGAGGTTGGTTGTTAGGCGGTTTTGTCTCTTGTTTAGTATTAGTTATTTACGAAGCTATTTCAATAAGACAAGCAAATAAAGATGTCTATTTCATCCCTACTCATCGCTCTTGAATTATCAAAAATAATAATTAAACCCCCAGTTCATTTTAGTTTATAACAAATGATTAGGGGGTATTTTTATTTTATTTTTGAGAATAATCCTTTCTAATAAAACGCCAGTCTAAGTCGCCCTTATCTAAGGCTCTTACAAAAATTTCAGCTGAAGCTAAATTTGTAGCAACAGGTACTTGATGTACATCGCACAATCTTATCAAAGCCTGAATATCAGTTTCATGAGGTTGTGCCGTTAATGGATCACGCAAAAATATAACCAAGTCAATTTCTTGTGTCACAATTAAAGATCCAATTTGTTGATCACCGCCTAGAGGCCCTGAAGCTAATTTTTGCACGGTTAAATTTGTCCCTGCCTCAATTCGAGAACCTGTTGTTCCAGTGGCAAACAAACCATACTTCTCTAGAATACATTCATACGCGTAACAGAAGTTCACCATTGTATCTTTCATTTTATCATGTGCAATTAACGCAACATTTAATTTCATTATTTACCCTCCATTTACAAGCCATCTATCAATTTAATAATCAAAATCGAAATTTATTCTTACTTTTTTTGAATAGGTCATGCTATAAAGTAATCTTAACCGATAATTGATTATATTTTTGTCGTTTTTTGTAGAATCATCTGTTTATTTTCTCACCTACTAGGACGGGACCATCTTTTAAATAATACGCTCCTACAGTACGAAAATTAATAAATTTTTACTGAGAAATAAAACAGTCTCAATTCTATTTATTTCGGATTAATGGTGATAAGCCCTAAAATAACACCTTAGTAATTTCGACACCTTTACTCGATTGCTATAAGAAAAAGAAATGAATTTGAATCATTTTAGGCTAATAAATCGAACAGTCTGTTAGCCTTCTATTTATTAATTTATGAGTGGTTTAATCCTTATTGAATTTTATAATTTACTGGTATACTTTAGATAACGAAGTATATTAACATTGCTTTAAACTGTTTCATCACACTATAACAAATGGGGGATACCATGAAAAAAAAAGTTAGAAAAAAAGTTATAATCCGCCTCGGATTTCTTTGCTTAATTCCATTCAGTATTATTAGTATTGCAGTAACCGCTCTCGCTTCGAATACTAACGAAACACCTACTGTTTTGTTAATTCAAGAAGATAGGACACCTCGAATTTCTGAAATCATCTTACCCATTAATGCACCCATCGTAGAGGAGATTGAAGAACAAATATTTATTCTTTCTAGAACAAGTAATATTGACGAAACCATTGAATTAAGTGCAACAGAATCATTTTCTTTTGCTTTTAACTTCAGTGAAACAACACCTTCAGATCGGACTCGCTTCACCACCTCTATTTCGCATATTAAACCCAATACTAATTATACCGTGATTATCACATACAATGGTATAGAAATTTATAATCAGCAACATTCAGGCCCTATTGTTCTCGAAACGATGAATTGCCAACAGGATCAAGATTTTAGAGTTTACCTAATCAATACAACGTCTAAACCCTTTAAAGCACGAATTAGTATATCTAATTATCTTGAAATTTAAAAAACAGGTTGTCCATTTTAAGTCGGACAACCTGTTTTTAAATTTGGTTCTATTTACCTTGTCTCGCTTAATCCAGACAACACGTTTTAGCCATTACCTTTATTTTTTTATTTCACGCTGATATTATTTTTATGAATAAATAAATATATTTATCCAATCTACATTAGCTAGGACTCACTCGTTTAAATCTCTCTATAGATTGCTTTATTTTTCATTTAAGAAGACCAGATAGTATTTGGGATTTAAAGGTTCTCCTGTAAGTTTTTATATTAACTCCATTAGATGGTACAAATTTCTATATTGATGAATATTTCTTTTAAGCGCTCGAAACTAATAGATAAATCTCCCCCGAATGGACTGTTATAAATTTAGAATATTTTACTTCAGCTCATGATTGAATGGTGCTCGCTATAAATTACCAAACTCATAACTTGGAAACTAACAGATTAATCCTTTTGTACCCTGTGTATCATGTAATACACCCATATAATTATTTGATGGCTTAATACACAAGTATTCATCCTATTTTTCTTTCCATACAACCGGTAATTCTTCTACACTAATTTTTTACTCAATCAATATTTCTCAACCTTATGTCAACTAATAACACGTAAGGCCTATTTTAATCCGATATACCAGCTCCCCCTTCATGCATTTTACTCAATCCGCCTCGCTCAATGAAATGAATATAATAAGGGATTGTTATCTAAATATCTGCTTTACCATACGTGCACCTCAATCAGTACTTGCCATAACAAGACTTCAGCCATTTGCCAAATGGTTTCATTAGTCTGATGTTTATTGGCACACCCCTATTTTATTGTTTTATTAATCTTCGTTACATCGCTAGAAACTGTTATTAGCGTATAGGGTGCATCATGTACTAAGCTGATAACCCCTTTTCGGCTTTACTTACTTATTCAAACTATACTTTCTCACTTAATTGTTTATGGTTTAATCATCCTATTATTATCATTTAACCTTTTTAACTAACCTGGCGGTTATCTTGTTTTTATTTGATGTAGTGATGTATCTTGCGTGTATCATGACCCTAATTATCTTAAAATTTAAAAAGCAACATCTAAACTTTGTAGGTTTTAGACGTTGCTTTTTTGCTAATAATATATGAGGTAATAACATTCCATCATTATAATATGGCCAGCTGCTAACTAGTCATCATTTTCCGACTTGAATCATTTATGACATAAAAAAGGAGGTTCTTTCGAACCTCATAAAACAGGGGATGATATATAAATATTGGGATGAAAAAAGAGATTATGTTACAGAGTAATTTGGGGGAACTCTGTAACATATAAATTAGGGTCGTGTCCTGTTCTTCAAGACAAGGTTATTATTACACACAAGAAAAATAGTTTTGTGTCTTTTTTGTGTATCAAAAAAATGAAAACGTTATTAAATTATATCAATCAAAAATCAATACAGGTTCTTATTTATTTCTTATCTCAGGCTCTGTTAGACTTTAAAATTTTATTTCATGTAATTTAAAGCAATCGATAGATTTTATTGAAACTTTTTTATTTCGGTGTGTTTAACGTCTTGGATCATCCCTAACTTTATTATAATTTAAGGAGATATTTAAAAATCAATTGCTTCACAGACAACCTTAAATCCTAACACATCCTATCTTACGATGGTTTGAACATAAAAAAAGGAGGTTCTTTCGAACCTCATAAAACAGGGGATGATTTATGAATATTGGGATGAAAAGAGAGAATATGTTACAGAGCAATTTGGGGGAACTCTGCAACAAATAAATTAGGGTAGTGTCTTGTTCTTCAAGACATTATTATATTACCATGAAATAAGGTGATAATTGTGTCCTTTTTATGCTTTTTGTAGATTTTTGTTCTTTTTTGTTACTATTTAATTTTAAATTCGTCTTTTTCATCTGTTGATCACATAAAATAGCGTTATCTAAGTGCCTCACATATTTTATTCATATCCTAAAAGTTATATCATACAATCACTTAAACCAATGACTTAATTAAGTTTTTATATTGCCAATCACCAAGTCCATAGCACTCAAAGATTCCTAATAATTCCTCCACGAGTTGATCCTCGTTTTGATCACGATGATTGATAATATATGTTATAATTTCATTTTCTCTCTGTTGATAGGATACATATAAATCAAGTCCAATTTTAAGAGATGGTAATTTTTGAAATATTTCTTGATACTCACTGCGATCTAGGTCAAAAAAATTACGACCTACTACGACTCGGGTATATAAGCGATAGAACTGATCGAGATGTTCCAATTTGATCTGAGTTATAGGTAAATTCTCTATCTCTGAAATACAAAAAAAGTCTTTAGGAATTAAATTTATGATAACATCATCTTCATAGTTTATTTGATTTAAGTATGCTAAAATAACCAGCATATTTAGTTGACAAAACATATCTTCATCAAACCACAACGTGAATTTAGGTGGTCTTACTTCAGTTAATGCGATTAAATCTTGATATTTTTCTTCAACCCAATTTATAGGGAGACTAAACATCTCTGTTAAATACTTTTGACGTTTTTTAACAAATGATTCTGATAGGATATCTAATGTCAATTCACCTTCCATAAAAACTTCATTAACAGCAAGTAATAGCTCTCTTGTTTTGAGCTTAGATTCCAAATACTCTTTTAGCGATTCTCCATTTAAAATATGAACAGTATTCAATGGACTCCCCCCTCTTTTGTCATACTAAATTGAAATATTTATTTCGGCTATAATTGGATAATGATCTGATGGAAATTGCCCTTTTTTATTATCTTTAATTATTTTAGCATCTAATACCTGGCACTCTTTAGAAACAAAAATATAATCAAGGTGCAACCCTTTTTCTTTATCTTTAAATCTCCCCATTGTTGCTTTTGAATAAATTGATTTATCAACCTCTTGAACAGCCACAAATTTTTGATCATTAAAATGACCGTTCATAAATTTCGAGATTAATTTATTATTGGGCGTCGTATTAAAATCCCCCATTAAAATAACAGGAATATTATCAATTTTATGTTGCTTTTCAATATGTTGGCTAATTCGTTTTAGTCCATAGGCACGTGCTGGAGAAAGATAGACATCTAAATGCGTATTGTATATCCTCACAATTTCTCCATTATCCAATTGAACTTTTACTGTCGTACAAATACGTGGAAAAACCGAATACCAAATCGAACTTCCCACTACTTCTGGGTTTTTGGAAAGCCAAAATGTTTCATGCTCTAAAATCTGATGTTTTTTTGAGATTAAGATATTATTATGCTCAACAAAATAACGTTTTGTTCTAGGCTGTCCAACGATATAGAAGTGTTCTGATAAAGAATTTTTTATATCTTCATACATAGAATTCGTCACCTCTTGAACCCCAATAATATCACTTTTGTAATCTTTCAACACATCGAATACAATTTCTTTTCTTTTTTCCCAACGATTTTTCCCATCAAATATAGAATCTGATCGCAAGTTAAACGTCATCACTTTCATACTTTCACTCTCCGTTTATTTCACTTGTATTTTCTTTAGTATAAATCAATCTCATTTAATTCATACACCCCCAATTTATATTAACCTCATTATACCATACTCATCAAAACCAAATGATGACTCACAAAAGTTTTTCTTTAATCTGTGTTATTCAGTTACAATCCCCTGTTTCACTAACATCTAATACCCTTCATGTTTTCACATTTCTAATCATAGAGCTACGATATATAGACTGACTACATATCCGTTAGGTTATTTCATTTTATCTCGTTATTCTTTGCACATGCATTCATATTAGTCGTGCTTAGCTTATCCTAATAAAAGGGTCAAGCAGATAAATGGACTATCTACTCGACCCTTTTATTAATTTCATTTTTACTTAATTATATCAACACTAAATAAATAAAATGAGCTGCTATTCCCGCTACTAATCCACCAATGGTATGTGACAAAATAGCTTTACTGCTTAATTTACGCACCCCTAATGCATCCATCATACCAACATGAGTACTTAAGTAGCCACTCCAACACATCCCCATTGCCGTGAAGACGGCGATATCGTTTGGAGAAATGACTTGGTCTTGAATAAATTTAGGTACCAATGACATAGCTGCCCCCACTGCCCCTAATGATGTAATAGGAAAAGCAATGGCCTGTGAGTCGGTGAATCCAAACAATGGATTTAAGATAAACATCAATTTCTCACCAAGAGCGGGTAATAAAGCAACCCCCTCATAGGCAACGCCTAGATATACCGATTGTCCAGTTATCGGGTCAATGGATGGACCAAACGTCAATAACATCACCATCGTACAGATAATTAAAACACCCGGAATAATGGACATTCCCATATCTACGCCTGACTTACCACCTTCTAAAATAGCATCTAATACCCGTTGAAACAAATTACCGTCACGGATTTCACGGTACATCGTGAGAGCTTGAGTTTTTGAACTACATTCCGAAGCACCCAACTGATTTAGATCTGCATAATATTTTTTGGTGAAATGCAACATAATTCGAACGCTTACAACACTTCCAATAATAGCACCTAAATTACCGATTATAGCTGGAAGTATGTACTCACTGCCTAGTGACATCATAAAAGTCGTGACAATTAGCCCCATCCCAAAAGCTGTTCCTAAGTTACATAGTGCCGGTATTTGATAATTTTTAAAATATCGTTGGAACTCTTTATCTTTTGCAAATGAAATAATTGCTGGATTATCCGATAAATAAGTGGCTAGTGCCCCAACAATACTCGCACCTGGTAATCCATATAATGGTTTTATAAAAAATGATAATAGTTTATTTATTAAGGCAATAACCCCAAACTCCGATAATAACGCACTTAGCGCGCCTGCAAGCACAGCCAATGCCATGATAAAAAAGACTGTATTTAATAATAAATCATGCGCGGTCTCCATGATGACTTTAAACATCATCCCAACACCCATCACACTCCCAATATAACCAAATCCTAGAAATATAACCCCTAAAAATATAAATGTTTCCAAACTCACTACTTTAACTTTCTTCCTATTTTGTTGTTCCACCACGCTACACTCCTTTAGTTGTTATTCTTTTTATCTTTATGCTTCTCCAGTTTTCAACTACCCATTCTACCAGGGTAAATAGAGTATCGACTAATCCTAACCCATCACTCTTTTAAGAACACCTTTTATCAAGTTTAAATTCAATAAATTCATTACACCTAAACTATCTTAAGTTACCCCCTGGTGAAACATATCACTCTTCACCAACACCTCCCACATATACCTAGACACATCATAAAATTAAGGAAAAAGGCTTGATTTTCATCTGCAATTCAAGTCCGATTAACTAGAAGATGAAAGATTCATCTACTTACGAGAAGAATCTAACCTCTATATCTTTAATTCCACCTACTCAGAGCCACTATTCATTACTCTTGATGCAATAGCTACCTTTTGTCAACTATCATCTTATCATCGAAGAATTTTGTTACACATTCACACCGTTCACAATAACATGTATCTGAAAAGTTTATACTCAACCGACAGCAATTCTAATCGTATATTACGTTCAAACATTTCAATTTTTTCGGATTCAAGCTGTGCTAGTGATGAAATAGGCGTTCAAATTAGTGTTTCCTCATCACTATTAAAGTAACATTATACAAAGAAATCCTAAGGTCATCTTCTTAATTTCTTTACCCCTTAATTTCTAGAATATCAACAATATATAGTTATTATAATACACTTTAATTGACCTTGACAAGATAATCCCCGCGAACCAAGGGGTTATCCCTAACTACTATTTCAATTTAATCATACTAAATATATCATACCTCTAGTCCCCCTAATAAAAAAAGAACAAAACTAGCCTCTTGGGATGTACCTACTCCGTAAAGGTTCTTAACTATCCAATATTCAAAAAACCATATAAAACAGCCCATTACGGGTTGGTTTATATGGTTTTTCATCGTTCCAAGACTCATTTATGTGTGAAACAGTAACTAAATCTATTAGTTTATCGGACTAGGCCTGAGGTTGTTGACTTTACTTTTATCTAAAACAAGTATTTTGAGCTAGTGTCATCTAGCCTCTACATTTTATTTTGTTTAATTTAAACAAAGTTAAATCAAATATCTGATTATTTCTCAATCTAACACAACATCTACTTTCGAAGGCTCTAACGAATTTTTTTAAAGATGCGTTTCTTCCACTTTGCCTTTAAATTTTTATATAAGATAAGTCGATCAATCTCAATTTCAACTTTTTCTTCTTGTAGGTGGCGTTTTAAATCCTGAGATGTTTCACATGAATTTGGGAATAAATTTTTTACTGTCCCTGCTTGATAATAATGATGTGTATCACTTCCTGCTACTAATGGAAGTTCAAGTAGTTGGGCAAACTTTTCAACATCATCTCTTAATTTTATATCTTTACCATTTAAATCTAATGCATCTAATTTTTTTAATAAGCTTGGTCTAATCTTAGTTAACTCTCTCCCCTTTCGATAAGGATGAGCACCAATAACAAGTACATTAAACTTTTCTAACCTCGCTAATAATTCATCTAAACTGGCAAATTTATCACCAAAGTCTAACAATAATTGTTGACGAATTGTCGTGATGTCATTCTTATGACCCGATACAAGAATATGGCCTTTTTCTTTAATATCTACTTCCATCCCTGTAAACACTTTGAATCCATCCACATCATAATAATGTCCCTTATACGCATAGGTTGCATCTAATGTTTTAAATATGTCATCAAAGTGTTTTGCATTAAAATGTTCTGTCATCACAATGGCAGTTAAACCTGACTTTTTCGCATGGTGAATGGTCTTTTTAAAATAATCAAGACTAAAAGTCGCTTTTTTACTGAGTAATGTGTGAAAATGAAAATCTATATTCATACCGTGCTCCTCTCCTTATTTCTATATCACCGCTTATTTTATCGATATTGCTATGACTTCATATCTGATCAACTGACGTAATTAGACACCCCATTGAAGCGTTAGCTTTTTTATTAGCTACTTACATGGATACAAATATCGTAATCAATAAAATTAAGAATGAAAACAAAGTAAACTGCAAATCAAACACGGTTAATTTCATGTAACTCGTTTTTAACTGCTTGGCTTTTTTATTTGTCATACTATACGTGAAGCCCTTTAGTTGTAGCGCCTCAACTGTTGTTCTAGACCGTTTAGCCGTATTTAAAATCATGGGATAAAAACTTAACATAATACGTTTCACTTCGGTAATACATTTACGGAGTGTGATGAAATGTTTTCCTTTCACAACTTCTCCACGGATACGAAAGGCATAATAGATATCAACAAATTCTTCAATTAACATAGGGATTATTCTGTATCCATATGAGATTCCGAAACAAAGTAGTTCTGGAACGCCTAGTTTAAGTAAGGAATCACTTAATTTTTCAGGTCCTATGGAAGCAAAAACACTTACACTTGCTAAACCGATAATTAACATTTTAAAATTCAACATAAATAACGTCACGACTGTCTCTATGTTTCCTCCAAAGAATAACGATACAAAAAATGTTGATCCAATTTGTGTCACAACGCTGATTCCCATAAGAATTAGGATAACTTTACTCACACGACACATAAGTGCTATCACTAGAAATTGAATAAACCATAAAAACAAAAGAGTTTCATTATACACAAACCATGGCACAACAGCATAGAAGGTATACCACAATAAAATGATACGCCCATCAATTCCTGACAGGATGTTTGTATTTAAACCATAAGCACTTCTAAATAAAGATAACTTCACCTCTTCAATAGATAGTTTTTCTAAAGCGTGTTCAAACATTAATTCCCCACCTCTTTTAATATTCCCCATTTTTTAACATCTAGGTTACTCGTCATAAATTGGTGAGGTGTTGTATCTAACACCACTTCGCCTTGGTTCATAACGATAACACGATTCGCCCACTCGTACACTAAACTTAAATCATGTGTTGCAATAACCACAACTTTGATTTGTTCTTTTAATAGGGTTAATAACTTAAATAACTCATTTCGACTATTTACATCTAATGATGCAGTTGGTTCATCTAGTAACATAACGGATGGTGTCATCGCCATTCCAATGGCGAGTGTTGCACGTCGCTGCTGTCCCCCTGATAGTAAACGTCCATCTCGATGTTTAAATTGTTCCAAATTAAACTCTGACATGATGTATTCACATAATGTTTCCATATCTTCTTTTCCTCTTGAAGTAGGAAATAACTCAACATCCTTTTTAATACTCTCTTGTAGAAACATATCTTCTGGATTTTGATATAAATACGTAATATTTGAAGCTAATTGTTGAAGGGAATAAGATTTAATAGATTCCTCATTAATTTTAATATCCCCGTGTTTTAATCTAATCAGCCCCGTCATAAGTTTTAAAAGGGTCGATTTCCCTGCCCCATTCCCTCCGATTAAGGCTACTTTTTCCCCTTCTCTAAACGTTAAATTGATTCCTTTTAAGGACGTATTTATGCTTCTATCTACGCTTCTATATTGATGTGAAAGATTTTCAATTGCCAATAATACTTGGCTTTTTTGAATGCCTAGATCTTCTGCTTGACACGAATATGTCTCTTTTGTAAGTAATGAAGCTTGAATTAAATCTTCTATTTTATTGAATGCTTGTGCAATCGGCAGATGATATTGCATCTGTCCATTATTTAAAGAAATAATTTCATGACAATACTTCTTAATAAATCTTGTGTGATGTTCGATGACAAGAATCGTTTTATGATACTCTTCATTTAATTTTTTCAACAAATCATACACCGCTTGCCCATGTAAAGGATCGAGCTGCGCAATCGGTTCATCTAAAATCAAAACGTCTGGGTCCATCGCAAGAACAGTTGCAATAGCAAGTAAATGTTTTTGCCCCCCACTCAACTGCCAAATAAATTCATTCTGTAGATGTTCCATTCCCACAAGTTTTAAAGCTTTCTTTGCCTTTTCTTTATAATCCTCATATCCAAAATTTAAAGGTGCAAATTCAACTTCATCTTTCACAAGTGGACGTACTAATTGATTTTCGAAATCTTGATAGACATACCCTACCTTTTTTGCAACTTCTGACAAATTTTCATCTACAATTTTTAAATCATCAATTGTTATTTCCCCTTCAAATTCACCGGATATATGCTGAGGAATCAACCCAACTAAAGATTTACATAAGGTTGATTTCCCCGATCCATTTCCACCAATGATTGCTACAAATGATCCTTTATCTATATTAAATGATATGTCTTGAAGAACTCTTTCATTGCTACCTGGATACTTAAATGAGACATTCTTTACAGAAATCATAGATTTAATCATACTAATTCATTTCTCTTTCTAATGGTTTAACATTATTTTTTGATACTTTACTACAATACATGCTAATACCTATTGTTAATATTGCAACAAACCCTATGGCAAAATACATAAACATATCCCCGTATGCTTCAACAAAATCAGGTCTAAATGCTAGGAATTTCACACCCATTTCTTTTAATATAGCAAATCCACATGATAATAAAGATAAAATAACGATAATTGCAATATTTTTAACCGTATATAATTTACCAAATGACTCGCGTTCTTGAGTGTATTCAACTGGATTCAGTCCAAGTAAAGGTTCTAATTTACCATGTAATCGTGGTAATAATATCATGGCTGGGATAGCTGTAAAGAATATTCCTGTGACAAACACATCAGTTAAAAATTCTAATCCTTGGATTGCAAGTATACTTTCAGGTAATCCGGCAACTAATTCAATTTCCTCGACTCCGATCCAAACTTTTGCAATATCTACCCAACCACCGATAAACTTATCAATCGTTACCATCACCATTCCGGCAAAGAATATCTGCTTTGGACTGTTTATGTTTTTCACAAGGAATGATGCTAAGTAGAAGGCTAATGACATTTGAATAAATGATTCTAATTCACCAATTCCTTTAAAATCTCCAATTAATAATCCACCGAAAATGATAGCACCAAAACATGAACCAATTGCGCCGTAAAATGGATCAAGCAACACACACATAATTAACCCGATAAACCCAAAATATGAGATGCCGATTTCAAAAGGCCCTATTTGAAAATCAGGAATGAGCTGTGTAATTAAATCTGATAATCCAAACATACACATCGATAGAACAAATACCATAATTTTTTGTGCTTGAGTGAGTCTTCTTTTCGAAATTGCCATGTTTAATTCCTCCTATAATTCAATTCCTAGCTAACTAACACCTTTATCTTATCCTATCTATCGAATAGTTTTGTTAAATAAAGGTAAATTTTGGGTTAATATTATGTTAACTTTGTAAAAAATAAAAAAAGTTGAAAGAATATGTGAATGACACATCACAATTTCTTTCAACTCTTTCATTTACTCTATCAATTGATTCTGTTTTGAATATTTTACTAAATTAGCATAGTATCCTCTGCTCTTCATTAATAGCTCATGACTCCCACTCTCCACCACTTCTCCACGTTTCAAGACAATAATTTGATCCGAATAGCGAATAGTTGAAAGGCGATGTGCAATAACTAATGTCGTTCTATTCTTAGAAATATTCTCAATAGCTCTTTGAATGACTATTTCAGTTTGTGTATCTACATTGGCGGTTGCCTCATCCAACACGAGAACAGCCGGTTGATGTGCTAATGCTCTTGCAAATGATAACAATTGCTTTTGACCTGCAGAAAAAGTACTTCCTCGTTCCATTACAGGCTCATAAATACCTTTTGGCATGTCTTGTATAAAGTCATGAGCGCATGAAAGTTGCATTGCTTCCTCAATCATTTCATCTGATATTTCA